>DATINU010000021.1:0-7097 GCA_035473955.1 Allosphingosinicella sp. | reverse complement strand
GCGGCGCCGCGCGCGTCGTGAATCCGGTCGGGCGCGCGCGGAGCGACTCGCTGGTCGCCGAGGTCGCGCGCCGCAGCGGCGCGAGAAGGGTGCGCTGGATCCGTCCCGGCGATGCGGTGACGATGGATTACAGCGCCGAGCGGTTGAACGTCCATCTCGACGAACAGGGCCGTATACTGCGCTTCGCCTGCGGATAGGCGATTTTCTAAATTGCGCCGGGGAACAGAGGGTCAGGCGATCTCCGGCCTCAGCCCCATTTCGTTGGCCAGCGTCTTCAGCCGCCGCTCGACCGTTTCGCCGACCAGCGCCTTGTCCTTGCCGCTGACTTCGAGCCGCAGCGAGCCGCCCTCGCGGGTGAGGCGGCTGTTCCTGAGACCGGTGGCGACGCCGCCGCTGAGCCGCTGGCCGAGCCGCATCGCGAAGCCCCAGGCCGAGGCGCGGGCCAGTTCCTGCTCGGTGCAGAGCGCGGCGATCGCGGGATAAGGCAACGCCCGCCCGCCGCCGAAATTGCAGAACAGGGCTTGCGCCAGCATCACCCGGCCGGGGCCGTCGATCGCCACCCAATTGCCGTGCAGCGCCATGTCGATGCCGCGCTCGGCCCGGAAATCGGGATGCGCGGCCCAGGCGATGTCGGCGAGCAGGCAGGCGGCGAGCCGCAGCCGCGCCATCTTCGGCCCGTCGTCGAAGGCGGGCGCGAGCCAGGCGTCGAGCATGTCGCCATGCTGCTCGAACCGGCCGAGCCCCGCCCCCGCCTCGCGCGCCGCCTCGATCAGCGGATCGAGCGCGCGCTCTTTCGGTGAGAGTTCGTCGTAGAGAATGCCTTCGCGGATGCCGAAGCTGGAGACGGTCAGCCGCCCGGGCTCCAGCACCTTGACGAGCGCATCGAGCAACGCCGTGGCATTGGGCAGGGTCGGGAAGCGCGACAGCGATACCGACGGGATGTCGCGGAACTCATTCTTGTCGAGCTTCGCGAGCCCTTCCTTCAACTCGCGCGGGCGTTCGATCGCCATATCGTATTGATGGGTGATCGGCAGCGGATGGCGCCGCAATGCCATGTCGAGCCGGGCGAGCGTGCGCCAGCTTCCGCCCACCAGATAGAAAGGCCGCCCCGCCGCCGCGCCTTCGAAGCCGGCGGCGCGGACCTGCTTGGCGACCTTCTTGGCGAAGGAGGCGTCGCCCTTGCCGGCGAGCGCGTCGAGGCGGAGTACGCCCAAAGGCAGCGAGGCCCGCGCGCCGACCTTGCCGTCCGACACCTCGACCAGCTCCCGGCTGCCGCCGCCGAGATCGCCGACGATGCCGTCCGCGTCCGGAATGGCGGAGATCACGCCCTGCCCGGCCCTCTTGCCTTCCTCCTCGCCGGACAGCACTTCAGGATCGAAGCCGAACCGGCGGACCCGGGCGAGAAACTGGGCGCCGTTCGAGGCCTCGCGCACCGCCGCGGTGGCGACGACCCGGGTGCGGACGACGCCCATCTGGCGCACCAGGATGCGAAAGCGGTCGAGCGTGGCCAGCGCGCGCGCCTGCGCCTCCTCGCCGATCTCGCCGGGCTCCCGGCCAAGGCCGGCCAGCACTTTTTCGTTAAAGATGACCGACGGGATCCGGGTCGCGCCCGAATAGACGACGAGGCGGACCGAATTGGAGCCGATGTCGATGATCGCGACCGGCTGCTCCGTGAACATCTAATCGTCGCCGCGCGGAATGAGGAGTTTCCTTGGCGAGGCGCCGCTGGAGCGGAGCGCGGCGCCCCGGCCCGAAAGCGACGGGTTGGTCATGAAATAATGATGGAGATTGAAAGGCTTCTCCCCCGGGCGCGGCGCCAGCCTGGTCGAGCTGCCGTCGGGGTTGAGCCGCCAGCTCTGCTCGTTGTCGATGATGTTGGCGACCATCACCTGATCGAGGATCTGGGCGTGGCAGGTCTCGGTTTCGATGGGGAGAGCATATTCGACGCGCCGGTCGAAATTGCGCGGCATCCAGTCGGCGGAGGAAATGAAGACCCTGGCCTCGCGGTTCGGCAGCGCATCGCCATTGCCAAAGCACCAGATCCGGCTGTGTTCAAGGAAGCGGCCGACGATCGATTTCACGCTGATATTTTCGGAAAGCCCCGGCACGCCGGGCCTGAGGCAGCAAATGCCCCGGATGATCAGATCGACGTCGACCCCCGCCTGACTCGCCTCGTAGAGCTTGTCGATGATCGCGGCGTCGACCAGCGAGTTCATCTTCGCCCAGATGCCCGCTTCCTTGCCGGCCCGTGCATTGGCGATCTCGCGGTCGATCAGCCCGCAGAGCTGGTCGCGAAGGTTGTGCGGCGACATGGTGATCAGCTCGAGCCCGCGCGGCTCGATATAGCCGGTGATGTAGTTGAAGATGTCGGCGACGTCCGAGCTGATCCGGGGATCGGCGGTGAAGAAGCTGAGATCGGTGTAGATGCGCGCGGTCACCGGGTGATAATTGCCGGTGCCGAGGTGGCAATAGGTGCGGTAGCCCGCCTCCTCGCGCCGCACGACCATCGACATCTTGGCGTGGGTCTTCCACTCGATGAAGCCGTAGACGACCTGGACGCCGGCGCGCTCCAGCGCCGAGGCCCACATCAGATTCTGCTCCTCATCGAACCGGGCCTTGAGCTCCACGACCGCCGTCACCGATTTGCCCGCCTCGGCGGCGGCGATCAGGGCGTTGATCACCGCGCTCTGCTTGCCGGCGCGGTAGAGCGTCTGCTTGATCGCGATCACGTCCGGATCGGCGGCGGCCTGCTGGAGAAAGGCGAGGACGACGTCGAAGCTCTCATAGGGATGGTGGACGACGATGTCCTTGGCGCGGATCGCGGCGAAGCAATCGCCGTCATATTCGCGGATCCGCTCGGGAAAGCGGGGCGTGAACGCGGGGAATTTGAGATCGGGCCGGTCCTCGTCGACCAGCAAGGCGAGATCGGCGATGCCGAGGAAGCCGGTCGATTCGAAGACCAGGGCGTCGCTGGCGTTCAGGCCCTCGCGGACCAGGGCCTCCAGCTCGTCGGGAATCGCTTCCTCGAGCTTGAGGCGGATCACGCGACCGCGCCGCCGCCGCTTGATCGCGGTGCGGTAGTAGCGGACCAAATCCTCCGCTTCCTCCTCGATCTCGATGTCGCTGTCGCGGATGATCCGGAAGGCGCCGCCGCCGAGCAATTTGTAGCCCGGGAAGAGCTTGGCGATCTGGCGGCGGATCGCGGTTTCGATCGGCACGTAGCGCGCCGCATCGCCCGGGAGGCGGATGAAGCGCGGCAGGCTCGCCGGGATCATCAGCAATTCGCGGATCGGCTCGCCGTCCGAAAGGCGCCGCAGATCGAAGATCAGTGAGAAGCTCTTGTTCGGAATGAACGGGAACGGGTGCGCCGGATCGATCGCCTGCGGGGTCAGCACCCGCGAGATATGATCGTCGAAATGCTGTTCGAGCCAGGCGTCGTCCGCCGCCGTCACGTCCTTGTTGTGGATGACGGCGAGGCCGGCGGCCCGCAGGGCATCGCGCAGCCCCGCCCAGACCCGCTGCTGGGCGGCGGTCAGGTCGTCGGCCTCGGCGGCGATCGCGGCGAGCTGCTGGGTCGGGGTCAGGCCGTCGTCGGAGGGCTCCTCGACGCCGGCGAGCTGCTGGCCCTTGAGGCCGGCGACCCGGACCATGAAGAATTCGTCGAGATTGTTGCCCGAGATGGAGAGGAAGCGCAGCCGCTCCAGCAATGGATGCGCCTCGTTGCACGATTCCTCGAGCACCCGCCGGTTGAAGGCAAGCCAGGAGAGCTCGCGGTTGAAATAGCGCGGCTCGTCGGCGACCGGCAAAGCGGCGTCATTGGCGGCGGTCGCCATCAGCCGGCCTTCCGGGCGCGGCGAATGAGGCCCGACTCCTCGAGCGCCCGCTTGGCGAGCGGGACGGTCATCCGGCGGTGGTGCGAAAGCATCACCCGGTCGAGGATGTCGACGATCATGATGACGGAAACATAGCTGCGTTCGATCCGCGGGACCAGATAGTCGGCCAGTTCGGGCGGCGCGGCGATGCCGCGGTCGCCGAGCAGCTTCAGGATCAGGGGACCGAGCAGCGCGTCGTCGGGCGGGCCGATCTCGACCTGCGGCGTGGCGGCGAGGCGCGAGCGCAGGTCCGGCAGCTTCACCTTCCATTGCGGCGGCGGCACGTCCGCGATGATCAGCAGCGGCTTGCGCCGCGCCTGCGCGTCGTTCCAGGCGTGGAAGAGCTCCTCCTCCTCATGCTCTTCGGCATCGTCGAAGAGGCGCCCGCCGGTCTTGCGGACGAAGATCCGGCCGAGCAGGCTGCGGCCCGACTTGCGCGGGCCGGTGACGAGTGTCGCCATGACCGGCCAGAGCGACCAGCGGGTCAGGTGATCCATCGCCGCGCGGTTGCAATCGGCGACCAGGAAATCCTCTTCCCTGTCGGCGACCGGCCAGGCGAACGGAAGGGCGATCTGGTTCATCGCCCGCCCCTCACCGCGATAGTCTCAGCGTGTTGCCGCTGACCTGCACGGCCCAGCCTTGCGCCTGCAGCGCGGCCTGCAACGACGCGGCGTCGCCGGCATAGGTAACCTGCATGATCGAGGTGCCGCCGAGCGCAAGGCTGGTGGTGATCGCCGAGGTGACGCCGTTCACCCGGCTGACCGAAACCTCGGCGCGCTGCACCGCGCCGGAATCCGGCGTCGCGACCTGGATGCTGAAGCGTTGGACGACACCGGTCGGCACGGGCTGGTCGGGCTCCTCAGTCGTGAGCGGATCCTCGGCCTCTTCCTCGGGCGGGGGCGGCAATGGCGGCTGGATGATGACGAGGCTGGGATCCGGCCGCAGCAGCCCCTGATCGAGCGCCCGCGCGTAAATGATGTCGAGCCGGCGCACGCCTTCCGCGAGCATGGCCGGAATGCCGGCGCTGCTCCGCACCCGGAGCGCGAAGCGGCCCAGCAATTGGTTGTCCGGGCCATAGCGGGCGGAGAAGACGCCGACCGCGGGCCCGCCCGGGTAAAGGCGCCTGAGTTCCACCTCCGGCATGACGATGTCGGCCGCGCCATATTGATCGAGCAGCATCCGCCACCAGCCGCGGCCGCGCCTTTTCGTCTGTGCGTCGTTGAGCAGCAGCGGATCGATCCCGGAGCCCGAGGGCCGGACATAATCGATCGCGCTGTTGGCGGTGCGGAACTGCGCCCAGGCAAATTGCCACTGGTTGCGGAATTCGAAGCTGTAGGCCGCGGCGCCGGTGTGCATCACGGGAATGACCAGCATCGGCGCGGAGCGCCGAGCAATGCCCTGCACGCCCAGCATCTGGCCGGTCCGTGCCCGGTCGAAGAGCACGCCGAGGCGCGCGATATAGCGGGTCGGGCCGATCTGCTCCTGCTCGATGACGATGCCCGAGACGATCCCGTTCAGCGTGGAATCGGGCAGGTTGGGCGCTTGGGCGAGCGGGCGGCGATGGGTGCGCGCCCACAGCATTTTCCAGCCCAGCGACTGGGCGCGGCGCCAGCCCTCGATCCGCGCCTTCTCGGCGGTCGGCGCCGAGACGTCGACCTCGACCCCCAGGATTTCGAAATTGCTGGTGCTGTCGATCGGCGGAATGCCGCGCTCGGAGCCTTCGAGCTGCGCGTAAAGCACGCCCGCGCCGACAAGCAGCAAGGCGACGATCAGCGGAATCGCGATGGCAAGCGGGCGGCGGGCAAGCGTCACGCGGGTCTTTTGGCGAGTTGGCCGTGGAAATCCAAGCGCGTTCTGGCTAGCGGTAGCCCGTTATCCGTCATCCCGGACTTGATCCGGGATCCATGAACACGGAGGAAGAGATTTTCGCGCGCCGTGTTCATGGATCCTGACTTTCGTCAGGATGACGGCCGATCGCAAATCCAGGGCAGGCATGACGAGCAGCGGAGAATCCTACACTTACGCCAAGGCGGGCGTGGACATCGCCGCCGGCAATGCGCTGGTGAAGGCGATCACGCCCCTGGCCAAGGCGACGGCGCGCGCGGGGGCGGATGCGTCGCTCGGGGGCTTCGGCGGCTTCTTCGATCTCAAGGCCGCTGGGTTTCGCGATCCGCTGCTGGTCGCCGCCAATGACGGCGTCGGCACCAAGCTCAAACTCGCCATCGACAGCGGCCGCCACGACGGCGTCGGCATCGATCTCGTCGCGATGTGCGCCAACGACCTGATCGTGCAGGGCGCCGAGCCGCTCTTCTTCCTCGATTATTTCGCCACAGGGAAGCTGGAGCCCGGCATCGCCGAGCGCGTCATTGCCGGCATTGCGGAGGGTTGCAAACAGGCCGGCTGCGCGTTGATCGGCGGCGAAACCGCGGAGATGCCCGGCATGTATGCGGCGGGCGATTACGACCTTGCGGGCTTCTGCGTGGGCGCGGTCGAGCGCGGCGAGGCGCTGACCGGCGCCAAGGTGAAGGCCGGCGACGTGATCCTCGGCCTCGCCTCGTCGGGCGTGCATTCGAACGGCTTTTCGCTGGTCCGCCGGCTCGCGGCCGACAAGGGGTGGAAGCTCGATCGCCCGGCCTTGTTCGATCAGGACCGGCTGCTGATCGAGGTGCTGCTCGAGCCCACGCGCATCTATGTGAAGTCGCTATTGCCGGTGATCCGTCTGATCGACATCGGCGCGCTGGCGCACATCACCGGCGGCGGGCTGCTGGAAAACGTTCCGCGCGTGCTTCCGGACGGGCTGCACGCCGTCATCGACGCCGATGCCTGGGCGCAGCCGAGACTGATGGCCTTCCTGCAGGCGCAGGGCAAGATCGAGCCCGGCGAGCTTGCCCGCACCTTCAATTGCGGGATCGGCATGGCGCTGATCGCCGACGAAGGCGATGTCGAGGCGGTGTCGGGCGCGCTGAAGAGCGCCGGCGAGCGCGTCTTCCGGATCGGCCGCGTCGAGCCCGGCGAGCGGGGTTGCACGGTCAAGGGCTCCGCCGACAGCTGGAGCGCGAAGGCGCCATGGTCGGCGACCCATCATGGCTGAAAAGGTCCGGGTCGCGGTGCTGCTCTCGGGCCGCGGTTCGAACATGCTCGCGCTGTCGGAGTATAAACGCCGCGATCCCGACCGGAATTACGACATCGTCCTCATTGCCTCGAACGTGCCGACGGCCCGGGGCC
>DATINU010000020.1:0-10867 GCA_035473955.1 Allosphingosinicella sp. | reverse complement strand
GAGGCGGTTTAGCATCGCCCCGGTTGCGAAACCGCGCACGCTTTTGCTCAACGAAAGGTAAACCAGCCCGGTCCGGTCGCCGGCTGGCGCGGGCCGCGCATCGCTGGCATGGCGGCGTCATGGAATCCAACGCGACCCGCGCCGGCGGCTGCCTGCTGACCTTGTCGATCCTCACCGGCGTCGTCATCGGCATCGTCTACCACCAGCAGAGCATCGGCTTCCTCGCCGGCCTCGGGGTGGGCCTGATCCTGCTCATCCTCGTCTGGCTGCGCGACCGCAAGCGGCGCTAGCCGATCCGCCGCCCGGCCCAGACCACCCTCCCGACGATGTCCACCGCCGAAGGATCGCAGCTCGGCCAGCCGGGATAGGCCGGATTGTCGCTGCGCACCGCAATCGTGCGCGCGGCGGGATTGAGGGTGACGCGCTTGACCAGCAGGGCGTCGTCGAGCCGCAGCACATAGATGCCGTCGCGCAGCCGCTCGGCGCCGTCGCCGCGGTCGACCAGAATCTCGTCGCCGTCGGCCAAGGTCGGCGCCATCGAATCGCCGCTGACCCGGATGATTGAAAGCTGCTCGGGCGCGCCCCGCGCCAGCCGCCTGAGCCAGGCCGGATCGAAGGCGATATGCGCCCGTCCGGTCTCGTCGCCGTCGAACGCGCCCGCCCCCGCCGCCGCATCCACCGCGAGCCGGGGGACCGGGATCATCCCACCGCGTGCACCCGCCTCCGCTTCGGGACCGCCCAACGCCGCCTCTTCGACGCCGAAATAGCGGGCGAGCAGCCGCCGGTCCTGTTCGGCCAGCCGCCTGGGGCTGCCGCGTTTGATATACTGCTGAATATAGGCCGGGTTGCGCCCGATCAGCCGGGAGAGGCCGGCATAATCCTCGCCCCGATCCTCGATCAGCCGCTGCAGCGCCGCGCGCGTGTCCATCTTCCTCCTATACGGATAGGATTTTTCCTAGACAAGTAGGAAATGTCCTTCGACAACAGGAACGAAACAGGAACAATGATTCGGAGGACGTCATGCATCTGCGCCGGCGCATCGAGCTGTATCTGCGGCGGACCAGTCTCTCCGCAAGCGCCTTCGGCCGTGCGGCGATGAACGATCCGCGCTTCGTTCAGGATTACAGGAACGGGCGTGAGCTGCGTGAAAAAACGCAGAAACGCGTTCACAGCTGGCTCGACGCTCAGGAGCTCAAGTCGTGAACCAGCGGCCCGGGGCGGACGCCGAGCTGGGGCGCGTTCTAGGCGTCAACTTTGTCAACTTTGCCGGCAGCCTGACCATGGAAAGCGCCGTCAGCCGCAGCTGGGCGAGCATCACCTTTGCGGGGGCCCGTCACACCCTGTCCCTGCTCCTGGAGGGGCCTGCGGCGGGCGAAGCGGCGCGGGCGTTCCTCGACGGCATCGGCGAGCGCGAATTCGAATTGCGGGGCCATCTCGTCGCCGACATCGTCGCCGATATAAGCGAGGATGGCGAAGATCGGGCCCGCCTCACCCTGGAGGCGCTGACCGTCGAACTGGATCAGGACTGACGCGCGGCGAGACGCTGGAGGCTGTCGATCGCGCTTTGCAGCCGGTCGTCACCCGCCTCGGGGAAGACCTGCGGCGGCGGCGCGGACGGACCGGGGCCCCCGCCGATCCGGCGGCGCTGCAGTCCCTCTTCGAGCCGCGCCATCAGCTCGGGCAGGCTCGCCGAAGCTTCGACGGGCGCGGGCGCGGGTTCAGGCGCGGGCTCCGGCTCCGGAACCGCGATGGCTTCCGGCGCCTCCGGCTCGAGCCAAAGCGGCGCGGGCGGCGCGACGGGCGGGCTGGGCTCGCCGAACTCGCGGGCGGCCGAGATCGGCCGCGGCGCGGGCGCATCGGGATGGGCATCGCGGCGGCGGGCGCGCGGCTCCGCCGCCGGCTCGACCTTCGCCCCGGCGTCATAGCCGGTCCGGTCGAGCAGGCGCAGCAGCAGGAAGACGAGGCCGAACACGGCCAGCGCGCCGATGATCCCGACGCCGATCCGCGCCTTGTAACCGAGCGGCGGTTCGGCCGCCGGCAGGATCGAGGGCAGGCCGCTGGCGCCGACCAGATTGGTCAGGAGGTCGCCGGGCATGGCGAAGGCCAGAAAGGCGACCGCGACCGCGGCGAAGGCCGCGACCGGCAGATCGAGCGCATTGCGGCCGACGCCGCGCACCGCATCCGAAATTGGCCTTGAAAGGATCATCAGCGCTTGCCCGTAAGCCGTTGGTAGACAGGGGCATAACGGGAAATGTTTGACGACCAGTTACGCTCGCGCTCGACAAAGGCCCGCGCCGTGTCGCGGCGTTTGTCCCACTCGCCCCGCCGCGCGAACAGGTCGGCGAGCGCGTCCGCCAGCGCCTCCGGATCGCCGGCCGGGAACAGCGTCCCCGTCACCTCGTCCTCGATCAGCTCGCGATGGCCGCCGACGTCCGACGCGGCGACGAGCTTGCGCTGCGCCATCGCTTCCAGCGGCTTTAGCGGCGTTACCAATTCGGTCAGCCGCATCGCCTTCCTGGGATAAGCGAGGATGTCGATCAGCGCGTAATAGCGCTCGACCTCGTCGTGCGGCACGCGCCCGGCGAAACGGATCCGATCGGCGGCGGGTGAGGCCGCGGCCTGCGCCTTCAGCGCGTCTTCCATCGGTCCGCCGCCGACCAGCAGCAGCCGCGCCTTGGGCCGTTTCGCGAGCAGCAGCGGCATCGCCGCGATCAGATCGTCGAGCCCCTCATAATCGTAGAAAGAGCCGATGAAGCCGACCGTGTCCGCATCCTCCAGCCCGAGGCTCCTCGCGAAGGCCGCGTCGGCGGGCGGCGGGCTGCCGAACAGGTCCATGTCGACGCCGTTGGGCGAAACGATGATCTTCTCGGCCGCGATCCCCCGCCCGATCAGGTCCCGCCGCAGCCCCTCGCAAATCACCGCGACGGCATCGGCGCGCTTGGCCGCATGGGTCTCCAGCAGGCGCGTCAGCCGGTAGCGGGCGGAACCCTCGCGCCCCGTGCCGTTCCCCACCGCCGCGTCTTCCCAGAAGGCGCGGATCTCGTAGACGAGCGGCAGCCCCCGCCGCCGCGCCACGGGCAAGGCCGCGAGCGCGTTCAGCACCGGCGAATGGGCGTGGAGCTGGTCTGGCTGCCATTCCTCGACCAACCGGTTCAGCCGCTCGGACAACGCCCTGATCTCGCGATATTCGCCGAGCGGGGCGGGCCCCGGCTGGGGTTTCCTGGTGCGGTAGAAGGTGATCCCGTCCACGATCTCGGGATCGGGCCCTTCGGCCGCATGACGCGGCCCGGTCAGGCACGCCACTTCCCACCCCTGCCCCAGCTGCGCCTTGACGATGGCGCGGGTGCGGAAGGTGTAGCCGCTGTGCAGGGGCAGCGAATGATCGAGGATATGAAGGATGCGCATCTCGGCGCCTCTTGCCAGATTTGGCTTAACGGCCCGTCAACCGGAAGGCGGTAAGCGTGCCCCATGACCCGAACCCTCAAACTCGCGCTGATCCCGGCCTGTCTGCTCCTCGCCGCGCCCGTCGTGGCGCAGGAAGAGAGCGGCCCCTTCACAATCGCCGAGAGCGGCGAGAGCTATGCCAGCCTCGCCGACGCGGTGAGCGCGATCGGCGACGGCCAGGGCACGATCCGTATCGCGCCGGGCCGCTACCGCGAGTGCGCGGTGCAGGAGGCCGGCCGCGTCGCCTTCGTCGCCGAGGCGCCGGGCACCGCGATCTTCGACGGCGTGATGTGCGAGGGCAAGGCCGCGCTCGTCCTGCGCGGCGAGGCCGCCAGGGTCGAAGGGCTCGTCTTCACCCATATGCGGGTCGAGGACGGCAACGGCGCCGGCATCCGCATCGAGGAGGGCGATCTGCAAGTCTCGCAGGTGATGTTCGTGGACGGACAGTGCGGCATTCTCTCCGCCAACGACGCGAACGGCACGATCTCGATCGACTATTCGACCTTCAGCCGGCTCGGCAAGCATCCGGACGGCAATGGCGCCCATTCGCTCTATATCGGCCATTACGGCGCGTTGCGCGTCACCAACTCCCGCTTCGAACGCGGCACCGGCGGCCATTATCTCAAGAGCCGCTCGCCCCGGGTCGAGATCCTGAACAACAGCTTCGACGACAGCGGCGGCCGCGACACCAATTATCTGATCGATCTGCCCGAGGGCGCGGTCGGCCGGATCGCGGGCAATACGTTCGTGCAGGGGCTCGGCAAGGAGAATTACGGCACGTTGATCGCCGTCCATGCCGAGGACGGCGAGAACCCGTCGGCCGGTCTCGTCATCGAGGACAATATCGCCTCGGTCGCGCCGGGCTTTCCCTGGACCACGGTCTTCGTCGGCGATTGGAGCGGCGAACGGCTGGTGATGCGGAACAACCGGCTCGGCCCGCGCATCGCTCCCTACGAGGCTCGCTAGGCCACCAGCCGCGACCCCAGCCGCGCGGCCAGATATTCCAGGTTCGCGATCCGGCGCATCATCCCGCTGTCGGCGATCCGCTCCGTGCGGAAGAAGCGCCGCATCGCGGGATAGTCGAGGTCGACGACCCGGCCCATATAATCGGGCGTGAGCAGCCCGCCATGCTCATCCGCGACGGGGCCCATGCGCCGGCGCAGCGCGTAGCTCCTTTGCCGCAGCGCCACCGGCCGGAGCCGCGTCGACCATTCGCCGAACCGGTGCCTGAAATCGGGCGGCCCCGCGAAATCGTGGCCGTAGGCGGAGGGCAGCCGCGCCAGCGCCGGATCGATCGCATCGAGCAGCGCCGCCTCGAACCGCCCTGCATTCTTGAGAGCCAGCGGCAGCTTCATCGCCTCGCCGACCACGCGATGATCGAGGAACGGCATCAGATAGGCCCCGCAGCGCGCCTCCAGGCTGATTTCCCGCCCGAAGACGGCGCGGCAGCGGATGCGCGGATAGATTTGCTCGATCAGCGGCCGAGGCAGCCGTGAACGGTCCCCCGCATGGTCCAGCGCGACAAGGATCTTGTCCTCCAGCCCGCGCAGAAAAGCGCGTTCGTCGAACGCGTCGGTGACGTCGCCCCGGACGTAGCGGGCATAGAAGGTCCGCGTGACGGCGGCGGCGCTGAACCGGCGGTCCGGCAGGAAGAAGAAGTTGCGGAAGATCTCCCCACACCCGCCCGACACCGAGAGCGCGCCATCCTTGTGCCGGGCCTCGCGGGCCATGGCGTTGGCGCCGTTCTCGAACAATTCGCCATAATTGGGCAGCGCGTCATAGGCTTCGAAATTGCGCGCGACCTGCTCCGGGAATTCGTCGGGTTCGAAGGTCCGCCAGGCCTCCTTGTCGAGCCAGTCCAGTTGGAAGCCCTGCGCGGCGGCGATCTCGCGGGCGATGCGCACGTCCGCGCTGTCCTCGCCGCCATAGACGTAGATGTTCGGCGTCGAGCCCGCCGCGCGCAGCGCCGCCAGCACCAGCCGGGAATCGAGCCCGCCCGAAAGCGGGCAATAGATCCGGTCGCCGAACTGCCGGACATGGTCGCCGACCACCGCCATCAGCCGGTCGCGATGCGCCGCGATCCGGTCCTCCAAAGGCAGCTTCTGCGCATCGGGGAGCGGCTTGCGAACCTCTTCAACCGACGCGCCATCCTTGCCGAGCGTCACGATCCGGTCCGGCCCGAGCGTCTTGAGCTCCCTGAACACGGTATCGTCGCCGATCGGGACGACGTTGAAGGCGAATTCGTAGACGCCCTGGGGATCGAAAGAGACACGGGGTAGCGCCTGAACCGCGCTGAGCAACGAGGTCGAAAACAGCCGCATCCCGGCGTCGTGGAAGAGCTGGAAGGCGCCGAAATAGTCGGTGAACAGCCGCGTCCGGCCCGCGCGATGAACCAGCGCCACGAACTGCCCGCCCAGCCGGTCCCAATCCGGCGCATCCATGCCCAGCAGGGCTTCGAGCGCAGCCTGGCCCATCCTGCCGTCGCAGGTCAAAGTCCCCGCGACCGCGACAAACTCCTCGCCTTTCGCATGAAAGGTCTCGGGCCCGCCCAGCGCATAAGGCGCGTGCAGCAGCCGCCAGCCGGCAAACTCCCGCTCCGTCCCCTTGCCGAAGCCGTGCCGGGCGAATTGTTCACGCGCGCCTGCCATCGCGGCGTCCGCGAAGGCGCGATCGCGCGTCTGCACGAGGAAGAGGCCGGCCATCCCTCGGCCCTAGCCGATCAGGCTTAACGACGCGTCAACCGCGAGGCGCTATGAGAGGCGTCGAACGGCGCGGCGAAAGGACGGCTTCGTGATCGACAATTTCGCGCTCGGCCTCACCCACGGCCTGATGCTGCTCGCCGCCTGGCGCATGCTGTCGCGCCCCGACCTCGAGGATGACGAGGCGCCGCGTGACGCCGCCAAATCCTGGTTCCAGCGCCGGAAGCCCGCCGGCGATGCGTGACCTCGCCCTCATCGGCTTCCTCTTCGCGCTGCTGACGCTGGCGCTGAAGCGGCCGTTTCTGTTCGCGCTCGCCTATATCTATGTCGATACGGTCTCGCCGCAGCGCCTCTCTTATTATCTGCTGAATACGATCCCCCTCTCGATGATCGTCGCCGGCCTCGCCATCGCCGGCTGGTTCTTCATGGACCGCAAGGACGGGTTGCGGATCGTGCCCCGGCAATGGCTGATCATGCTGCTCCTGGCCTATGCGTTCGGGACGACGATGTACGCGGACGTGCCCGACGCGGCCTGGGAGAAATGGGATTGGGTCTGGAAGGGTCTCGCCTTCGCGATCTTCCTGCCGTTCACGCTGCGCACGAGGCTCAGGATCGAAGCGGCGTTGCTGTTCCTGACGCTGTCGGCGGGGGCGATCATCATCGTCGGCGGGATCAAGACCGTGCTTTCGGGCGGCGGCTACGGCGTGCTGAACCTGATGGTCGATAACAATAGCGGTCTCTACGAAAGCAGCACGATCTCGACCATCGCCATCGGCCTGATCCCGGTCATCCTCTGGTTCACTCGCTTCGGCACCCTTTACCCGCCCGATTGGCGGGTGAAGGCCTTCTGCTACGCGCTCGTCTTCGCTTGCCTGCTGATCCCGATCGGCACTGAGGCGCGAACCGGCCTGGTCTGTATCGCGGTGCTCGGCGTGCTGGCGCTGCGCGACGCCAAGCGCCGCATTCTCTACATCGCCGCCGCGCCCTTGCTGGCGCTGGCCGCGGTGCCCTTCCTCCCTTCCTCCTTCACCCAGCGGATGGAAACGATCCAGGATATCCAGGCGGATCAATCCGCCGGCACCCGCCTCGCCGTCTGGGGCTGGACCTGGAATTATGTGCAGGATCATCCGCTCGGCGGCGGCTTCGGCGCCTATCGGCTGAACCGCATCCAGGTGCAGACCGTGAATTCGCAGACCTCGGGCGAGGTGTCGATGGTCACCGCGCAGACCGAGGCGGACGAGGGCCGCGCCTATCACAGCTCCTATTTCGAAATGCTCGGCGAGCAGGGCTTTCCCGGCCTTTTCCTTTTCCTCCTGATCCACGGCATCGGCCTGGTGCGGATGGAAATGCTCCGGCGGCGCTACAGGAAGGCCGAGGGCGAGGAGGCCTGGATCTCGCCGCTCGCCACCGCGCTCCAGCATTTCAACCTGCTCTATCTGGTCGGCTCGCTCTTCGTCGGCATCGCCTATTCGCCCTTCGCCTGGCTGATGCTTTCCGTGCAGATGGGCTTCGACGCTTATGTGGCGCGCCGGCACGGGCAAGGCCGGGCGCCAATGGTCGCGCCCCGCGCCGCGCCCGCTAACAACTTATCAACCTGACCCTGCTATCCGGAGCTCTGGGCCTCTAGCTTAACTGCCAGAGCGGACCGCAGATTACGGTCGGGTGCAGGTAGGAATCCTGCGGGGCCCACCATTCATCCGGAACCGAAGCGCGCCGCCGGGCCTTTAGGGCCCGATGACCGGCGCGCTTTGCTACGTGGATGACCAGTCGCCGGGCATCACGCGCCGGCGGCATGGCCGCTATTGGCAATATTTCGACGCCGCCGGGAAGCGGATCACGAGCCGCGAGGAGATCGACCGGCTGAACGGCATCGGCCTGCCGCCCGCCTATCGCGACGCCTGGTTCTGCCCGAAGCCGAACGGCCACATCCAGGCGATTGGTTACGACGACAAGGGGCGCAAGCAATATCGCTACCACCCCGATTTCCGCGAGAAGCGGGAAGCAGCCAAATACGGCCTCACGCCGGAATTCGGGAAGGCGCTCCCCAAGCTGCGCAAGCGCGTCGAAGCGGATTTGCGCAAGCGCAAGCTGAGCCGCGACACGGTGGTCGCCGCCGTGATCCGCCTGCTCGACACGGGTCGGATTCGCGTGGGCAACGAAGCCTATGTGAAGGAGAATAAAAGCTACGGCGCGACCACTTTGCGCAACCGCCACGCCAGGGTGTTGGGCCAGACCGTGAAAATGCGCTTCAAGGCGAAGAGCGGGGTCGAACGCGAACTCAGCCTCACCGATGCCACGCTCTCGCGGATCGTGAAGCAGTGCCAGGACCTTCCCGGCCAGAACCTGTTCCAATATCTGGACGACGAGGGCGAGCCGCAGCCGGTCAGCTCGACCGACGTCAACGACTATATCCGCGAGGCGACGGGCGGCGATTTCACCGCCAAGCATTTCCGCACGTGGAGCGCGAGCGTCATCGCCTTCGAGCAAATCTGCGCGTCCGAAGAGGGCGGCGTCGGCCTCAAAGCCATGCTGGAGCCCGTCGCCGATGCGCTCGGCAACACGCCCGCAATCTCGCGCAAATCCTACGTCCACCCGATGCTGGTCGAAACCGTGAAGAATGCGAAGGGCAAGCCGCTCGGCTTGCAATGCCCCCGCGCGACGAAATATCTGTCCAGCGCCGAACGGGGCCTGATCGCCTTTCTCGGCAAGCGCAGACGCAGCAAAAAGAAAGCCTGATGAGCCTCCAGCAACAAGCCTCCACCCTCGTCGCCGACACCCAGGCCTGGCTGAGCGGCAACAGCCTGAACATCGCCCTCGCCCTCGGCGCGGGCGTTGGCATCGCGCTCGTCCTGATCGGCATCCGCTCGCTCGGCTGCCGACTGCTCGCGAAGAGCAAAACGGGCGATCTGCACTGGCGCACGATCTTCGCCCGTGTGCTGGCCAAGACCGGTTTCCTCTTCATCGTCATGGCATCGGCCGAATTGGTCGCCGAGCATGCGGCGACGCCGCCTTCGCTGCTGCGCGTCATCCACATCGTCTTCGTCATCTCGGCGGCGCTGCAGGCGGCGATCTGGGGGCGCGAGCTGATCCTCGGCATCGTCGAGCACAAGGCGCAGGGGACGGAAGAGGATCGCGGTTCCCTGGGCTCGGCGATCGGCCTGATCCGCATCCTGGTCAGCGTCGCGCTCTTCGCGCTGGCGATCATCCTGATCCTCGACAATCTCGGCGTCAACGTCACCGGCCTGATCGCCGGCCTCGGCATCGGCGGCATCGCCATCGGCCTGGCTGCGCAGGGCATCTTCTCGGATCTGTTCGCGGCGCTCGCGATCATCTTCGACAAGCCGTTCCGCAAGGGCGATCAGATCACCTTCGGCACCACCACCGGCGTGGTCGAGAATATCGGCATCAAGAGCACCCGCGTCCGTGCGCTCACCGGCGAGGAGGTGATCATCTCCAACGCCAAGTTGCTCGAGCAGCAAGTGCAGAACTGGGCTTTGATCGACCGCCGCCGCGCGGTGATGGCCTTCGGGCTCGTCTACCACACGACGCCCGAATTGCTCGCCCGGGTGCCGCTCGAGGTGAAGGAGATCGTCGACTCGCAGCCGCTCGGCAGCTTCGACCGTTGCCACGCCTTCCAGTTCGCCGCCTCCTCGATCGATTTCGAGCTGGTCTTCCATGTCGAAAGCCCGGCCTATCCGGACGTCATGGCGGTCAAGCAGGCCGTGATCCTCGGCATGATCCGGCGCTTCGCCGAACTGAAGATCGAATTCGCCTACCCGACCCAGACCAGCTTCACCGCGGCGCCGGACGGGACCCTGATCATGCCCTATCCACCGGAGGAAGCGGAGCAATCCAACCCATCGTCATCCCGGACTTGATCCGGGATCCATGAACACGGGTGTCGGCGGTAAGCCCCTGACTCTCCGGTTCAGGGATCCCCACTTCCGTCAGGATGACGACAGCGGATTAGAAGCCGACATCCTCAAGGCTCAGCAACGTCGCGTTCCCGCCCGAGCTGGTCGTGTCGGTGCTCGTCACCCGTTCGGTGCAGAAGCGCGGCAGATAATGCGGGCCGCCGGCCTTTGGGCCGGTGCCGCTCTGCCCTTCGCCGCCGAACGGCTGCGAGCCGACGATCGCGCCGATCATCGAGCGGTTGACGTAGAGATTGCCGACCGTGCCGGTTTCCTCGACCGTCTCGGCGGCGCGGGCGATGCGGCTGTGCAGGCCCATGGTGAGGCCGAAGCCGGAGCTGTTTACCCGCCTGACGGTCTCGGCGAGCTTGCCGCCCTCCCAGGTGGTGACGTGGAGCAAGGGCCCGAACCATTCCTCCTTCAGGTCCTCGATCGCGTCGATCCGGATCAGGGTCGGCGGCACGAACAGCCCTGCTTCCGGCACCGGGATCGATTTCAGGATGCGGTCCTGCATCGCCGCGCGGCGGCCCATCAGCTTGTCGTAGCTCGCCTGGTCGATCACCGGCCCGACATCGGTGCGCGGATCGGCCGGGTTGCCGACGATGAGGCTGTCCATCGCGCCGACCAGCATTTCGAGCGTCCGCTCGGCCACCTCCTCCTGCAGCACGAGCAGCCTCAGCGCCGAGCAGCGCTGCCCGGCCGAGCGGAAGGCCGAAGTCACCACATCCTGGACCACCTGCTCCGGCAGAGCGGTGGAATCGACGATCATCGCGTTGATCCCGCCCGTCTCGGCGATCAGCGGGATGATGTCGC
>DATINU010000019.1:0-10499 GCA_035473955.1 Allosphingosinicella sp. | reverse complement strand
CGTCGACAATCTGCTCGGCACCAACGAAAGCTTCAGCCGCACCTTTTACGACGGCCGCCGCAACGCCACCAATTCGAACGTCCTGTTCAGAGAAGATCGCGACCGCTTTTACGGCCCGGTCTTCACGTTTACGATCTCGGGGTCGATTTAATCCCGGGCCTAGTTGATCGAGATCGCGTAAAATTCCAACGATGTCGTAGATAAAGCATAGAAAAGATTCGAAACCGTCATTGACAACCTGCCGTCGAACTGGGCCTCCTTGCTTGGCGAAGGGGGCACATGACGATGGCTCGATTCCCGATCAGGCTCAGAATATTTCTCGCATTGTCCGCGGCCGCTTTATTGCAGCCGGGCTGCGTCGCGCCCCGGAGCGGCGATGTCTCCGGCCCAGCCAGCGGCGAGGCAGGGGTGCAGCTGGCCGTCTTGCGCGCAGCCACCCCGTACCAGACCAATAACGGCGCGTTGCCGAGCCCCGGCCAGTATCGGGGGCCGCTCTTCGCGCTCAATCACGACTGGCCCGATCGGCCGTTGCCGCCGCTCGTCAATCCGCCGTGGCGGGCGGCGATCGGCAACGGCCGGATCACGACTCGAAACGCCGGCGCCTATGCGCAGGCCCTGCGGGCGGCGGTGGCGCGGAACGCCCGCACCCTGATCATGGATTATCCGGCCTGGAACGCCGCCACCGCGCGCTGGTATAATGAGCCGTGGCTCGGCAGCCAGCGCGAGGCGATCCGCGGCACCTATCAGGCCGGCGAGTTCGGCCCGGCGATCTTCCCGAACACCGGGCTCAGGGCCACCTTCATCACCAATGTCCTCACTTATTATGACGAGCGGGCGGCCTGGGCGCTGCGCAACGTCTGGGGCGAAGCGGCGATGAACCCGAACCTCCTGCCCGACAGCGCCCAGTTCCCGGAAGGTTCGATCATCGTCAAGGCCGCGGCCTTCGCCTCCCAGGACCCGGACATGCCGACGGGCTGGTGGGACGCGATGGAGGGCGCCCAGGTCTGGCAGCTGTTCGTTTCCCCCGGGCCGGGGCCGGCGCAGGTGACGCCCCCGCCGCCGCTGCCGCCCCGGGTCTGGCCCGGCTATGTCGCGCAGTTCGATATCATCGTGAAGGATTCCGCCTCCTCGCCGGAGACCGGCTGGGTGTTCATGACCCTGGTCTACGACAGGAGCGTGCCGGGCGACGCCTGGGACCGGATGGTGCCGCTCGGCGTGCAATGGGGCAACGATCCGCAGGCGAACCGCGAAGGCATGCCGCTGCAGGAAAACTGGATCAACCCGAACGCGCCGCTTTATGCCACGCAGACCCTGGGCTGGGGCGGCCGCCTCTCCGGCCCGAACGACGGCGCCCGCAACGACATCGCGGTGAACGGCGTCGTCATGCGCAACGCGCCAAATTCCAGCTGCATGAGCTGCCACAGCCCGGCGCAATGGAACGTGCAGCAGCATCGCATGCCCGATTTCATCCTGCCCTCCTTCCCGACCGCCGGACCGCCCGGCTTCCAGACCTGCGGCGACAACGGGCAGCCCGATCCCCACGGCAATCTGATCTGCTCGCCCGCCCCGGGCTCGGCGGCCTGGATGCGCTGGTTCCAGAATAGGCTGGGCAACCAGCCGATGGACCCGGGTTCGGTCGCGACCGATTTCGACATGGTCTTCGCCTTCAAGTCGCTGCGCCTGTGGTGGGCGGCCGTCGGCCCGGCGACCCAGCCCGTGCCGACCCTGCTCCGCGTCCCCGCCCAGCGGCGGCACAATCTCTATACCGGAGCGCCGCTGCCGAGGCGCTGATCCGGCCGGCCGCGCGCCGCCGCTTGGGTTCCCGGCGGCGCCCGCCTATCTAGGCGGACAATGGCCGAGGACGCGAAGCATCCGGGCTGGGGGGCGCTCAGGCGCTTCCTGCCCTATCTCTGGCCGGCGGGGGCGCCGGGGCTGAAGGCGCGCGTCGTCTTCGCCGTGCTGCTCGTCTTCGCCGCCAAAGGCGCCACGCTCGTCATGCCCTTCGCCTATAAGGGCGTGATCGACCGGATGTCGGCGGGCCAGAGCGAGGCCGCCTGGCTCGCGGTCGCCCTGGTCTGCGCTTATGCCGGCGCCCGCTTCGGCGGCGTATTGTTCGACAATGCCCGCAACGCGATCTTCGAGAAGGTCGGGCAGGATGCGGCGCGGCGGCTGGCGGAGAGCGTCTTCCGTCACATTCACGGCCTGTCGCTGCGCTACCATCTCGAGCGGCGCACCGGCGCGCTGACCAAGATCGTCGAGCGCGGCACCAAGAGCATCGACATGATGCTCTATTTCCTGCTCTTCAACATCGCCCCGACGATCATCGAGCTGGCCGCGATCTGCATCATCTTCGGCATCAAGTTCGGCTGGGGGCTGGTGGCCGCGACGCTGGTGATGGTCGTGCTCTACATCGCCTTCACCCGCTGGGTGACCGAATGGCGCGCCCAGCTGCAGCGCGAGATGAACGAGGTCGACAACCAGGCGATCGCCCGCGCCGTCGATTCGCTGCTGAACTACGAGACGGTGAAATATTTCAACGCGGAAGGCCGCGAGGCGGCGCGTTACGGCGAGACGATGGGCGCCTTCGCCCGGGCCGCGGTCAGGAACGAGACCTCGCTCGCTTGGCTCAACATCGGCCAGTCGCTGATCACGAACCTGATGATGGCGGGGGCGATGGGCTTCACCGTCTGGGGCTGGAGCCGGGGGCAGTTCACCACCGGCGACGTCGTCCTCGTCAACACCTTGCTCGCCCAGCTCTTCCGCCCGCTCGACATGCTCGGCTGGGTCTACCGCACGATCCGCCAGGGCCTGATCGACATGGAGGCGATGTTCGGCGTGATCGATACCCCGCCCGAAGTGGTCGACGCGCCGGGGGCGCGCGGCCTTGAGGTCGCCGCCGGCCATGTCCGCTTCGAAGACGTGCACTTCGCCTATGAAGCGGGCCGCGAAATTCTGAAAGGCATCGACTTCGAGGTCCGCCCCGGCACGATGACCGCCGTGGTCGGCCCTTCGGGCGCGGGCAAATCGACGCTCTCGCGCCTGCTCTTCCGCTTCTACGAGCCGACGCGAGGCCGCATCGTCATCGACAGGCAGGACATCGCCGCCGTCACCCAGGCGAGCCTGCGCGCTTCGCTCGGCATCGTCCCGCAGGACACGGTCCTGTTCAACGACACGATCGGCTACAATATCGGCTATGGCCGGGAGGGTGCCAGCCAGGCCGAGATCGAGGCCGCCGCCAAAGGCGCCGCCATCCACGCCTTCGTCGAGGAGCTGCCGCAGGGCTATGACGCGATGGTCGGCGAGCGCGGCCTCAAGCTCTCCGGCGGCGAGAAGCAGCGCGTCGCCATCGCCCGCACGCTTTTGAAGGACCCGCCGATCCTGATCCTCGACGAGGCGACCAGCGCGCTCGACAGCCGCACCGAGGCGGCGATCCAGGAAACGCTCCACGACGTCGCCGCGCGCCGCACCTGCATCGTCATCGCCCACCGCCTCTCGACCGTGGTCGACGCCGATCAGATCATCGTGCTGGACCAGGGCCGGGTCGCCGAGCGCGGCACCCACGCGCAATTGCTCCGGAAGAACGGTCTCTACGCCGACATGTGGGCCCGCCAGCAAAGCGAGCGCGAGGCCGAGGAAGCCGAGGCGGCGGAGTAAGCCGCGCACCCCTCCCCCAATTCATCGTTCATGCGATGGGCGGATTTCCTAAAGTAGATGTTCGTGCTATGTTCTGGAAATGAGCGAGTCGCTATCATCTATTCTCGACGATTATGGCCCGCCGGCCCCTCGATTGCGCGACGCCCATGGCGACCGCGAACATTCGGAACATTCGGGCCGGCTCCCGAAGTGGCCGCTTGGCATAACCGACGGCGCTGATAAGGGTCGCGGCGTGCCCGCTTCGCCTCTCCACATCCTGCGCAACACCTTCGGCTTTCCGGACTTCCGCGGTGTCCAGGAGCGGGTGATCGGGCGCGTCATGGCGGGCGGGCGGGCGCTGGCGGTGATGCCGACAGGCTCGGGCAAGTCGCTTTGCTACCAGGTGCCCTCGCTCGCGCTGCCCGGCACGGTGCTGGTGATCTCGCCGCTGATCGCCTTGATGCACGATCAGATCCGGGCCGCCGAAGCGTTCGGGCTGCGCGCGGCCTCGCTGACTTCCGCGGACGGCAACCGCGCCGAAACGGTCGAGCGGCTGAGGCGCGGCGCGCTCGAATTGCTCTACGTCGCGCCCGAGCGGGCGACCAGGGCGGGCTTTCGCGAGCTGATCGCTTCCATCCCGCTGGCGCTGATCGCGATCGACGAGGCGCATTGCGTCAGCGAATGGGGGCACGACTTCCGGCCCGATTACCGGCTGCTGCTGCCGTTGCTCGATGCTTTTCAGGACGTGCCCCGCCTTGCGCTGACCGCCACCGCCGACCGGCGGACCCGCGAGGACATCCTCGTCCAGCTCGGCATCCCGACCGACGGCTTGATCGTCGCGGGCTTCGACCGGCCCAATATCCGCTACCATGTCCGCCCCCGCGAAGGGCTACCCAGCCAGCTCAAGGCCTTGCTCGCCGCCCAGCCCGGCCCAGGGATCGTTTATGCGCCGAGCCGCGACAAGACGGAGCGGATCGCCGAGCAGCTCGGCGCCGGTGGGCGGACGGCCTTGCCCTACCATGCCGGGCTGGAGCCGCCCGTGCGCGCGCGCAACCAGGCCGCCTTCGTCAATTCGGAAGAGATGGTGATGGCCGCGACCGTCGCCTTCGGCATGGGCATCGACAAGCCGGACGTGCGCTTCGTCGCCCATGCCGGCATCCCGAAATCGATCGAGGCTTATTATCAGGAAACCGGCCGCGCGGGCCGCGACGGCGAACCGGCCGAGGCCTGGCTGTTCTGGGGCGCCGAGGATTTCGCCCGCGCCCGCCGCCGGATCGAGACGGAAGTCGAGCCCGACCGGCGCTCCGGCGAGCGCGAGCGGCTGAACGCGCTCGCCAGCTTCGTCGAGACCGCCGGCTGCCGCCGGGCGATCCTGCTCCGCCATTTCGGCGAGGAGCCGCCCGCCGCTTGCGGCAATTGCGACAATTGCCTGGAGCCGCCGGTCACGGTCGATGCCACCAAGGCGGCGCAGAAATTGCTCTCCGCCGCCTTCCGCACCGAGATGCGCTTCGGCGTCCAGCACCTGGCAGACGTGCTCGCCGGGCGCGAGACCGACAAGGTGCGGAACTTCCGCCACCAGCAGCTCAGCGTCTTCGGCATCGCCGACGAGGAGGAGATGGCGCTGATCAAGCCGGTCGCCCGCGCTTTGCTCGCCCGCGATGCCTTGCGCGCCGACGATTTTGGCGGCCTCTCCTTCGGCCCCGCCGCCAAACCGATCCTCAAGGGCGAGGAACGGCTCGAAATCGTGCTGCCGCCGAAGCGGAGCCGGACGCGCGGCCGCAAGGCGCAGGATTATCCGCACGACCCCCTGTTCGAGGCATTGCGCGCCCGCCGCCGCGACCTCGCCGCCGAGCAGGGAGTGCCGCCCTACGTCATCTTCCACGACAGCACGCTCCGGGAAATGGCCGCGGCGAGGCCGGGAACGCTTGCGGATTTGTCGCGGATTGGCGGCGTCGGGGCCGCGAAACTGGAGCGTTATGGCGGCGATTTCGTGGCGGTCATCGCGGGCTGGGCGGAGCCATGATCGCCCATCGCCTAGACGAGCGCGTCTTCGTCTCCGGCCAGATCGCGCCCGCGGACATGGCCGAGATCAGGGCGCTCGGAGTCACCACGATCGTCAACAACCGCCCCGACGACGAGGAGCCCGGCCAGCCCAGCGGCGACGAGATCGCCGATGCGGCCGAAGCGGCGGGGCTCACTTATCGCGAAGTCCCGGTCGCGGGGGGCATTGAGGGCATGCAGATCGAGGCGATGGCCGAGGTCATGGCCGATGCCGGCGGGCCGATGCTGCTCTATTGCCGCTCGGGGACGCGTTCGGCCTTTCTCTGGGCACTCGCACAGCGCGGCAGCGGCCTCTCCGGCGACGAGGTGGTCGCCCGGGGCGCGGCGGCGGGCTACGATCTGAGCCCGATCCGGGGGCTGTTGCCCTAGTTGATGTCCTGACGGCGGAAGCTTCGGAAGGTGAGGCCGATCAGGATCGCGATCCAGGCGGCGACGATGCCGAGCGAAGCCGCCGCGGACATCGAGAAGACGCCCGAGGGGAACGGGATTTCCAGCACCCGGCCTTCGGTCAGCCAGCTGCCGAGATTGCCGAGGTGATAGCCGGGCAGCACCCGGTAGAGTCCGCCGACCAGCGACGGCGCATAGAGTTCAAGCATCGGCGCGAAGCTGCGGAAGAGCTGCTCCGCCGTGGTGACGACGAGGCCGATGACCAAAGCGCCGACGGTCGAGCGGGTGAGGATCGCCGCGAGGCTCACATAAGCGGTGGTGAGCACGAGCGGCGCCGAGGCCGCGAGCGCGGCAAGCCCGTGCGCCTTCAGGAGCGCGGCTGCCGTTATTCCGGCGGGAATGGGATCGCCGGTGGCGACGTCTTCGAGCCAGCCGAGCGCGTTGAAGGCGGCCGCGCCCAGCGCGAAGCCGCAGGCGAGGAGGCCCAAAGCCACCGCATATTTGGCGGCGATGAGCGTGGCGCGGGCGCGGTGCGGCACGATCAGCTTCCAGGTGTTCCAGGCATATTCGCCGGCGAAGACGACGGCGACGAAGGCGCCGATCAGATAGCGTCCCAGGGGATGGCCGGGCACGTTCCAGAAGCCGGTCGCACTGGCGATCCAGCCGGCGGCGGTCGGCGCGGCGGCCACCTCGGCCTCGCCATTGGCGAGCTCGACTCCGATGGCGAGCAGCCAGATCACGACAAGTCCGATCGGCCAGATCCAGACCAAACCCCAGGTCGCGCGGTGGCGGCGGAATTTCAGCGCCTCGGCCGCGATCGCATCAAGCATCGGCCGGCGCCTCGTCCTGCGTGATGGCGAGGAACACCTCTTCCAGGTTGCGCTGCACCGGGGTCAGCGCGAACAAGTCGACACCGGCATTGACCAGCCGGCGCGCCACCCGCGGCGCTTCCGCCTTGGTCGCGGCGATGGACAGCGCGTCGCCCTGCCGCTCCACCGGCCAGTTGCCGCGGAGCGCCGCCTCCGCCGCGTCGATCGGGCTCGCCTCGACCCGGAGGCCCGTCGCTTCCTGTTCGAGCAGGCCCGCGACGGTCGATTCGCGCACCACCTCGCCCTTGTGGATGATCGCGACCCGGTCGCAGACCTGCTGCACCTCGCTCAGCAAGTGGCTGGAGAGGAACACCGTCTTGTTGTGGTCGTCCGCCAGGCCGCGGATCAGCCGGCGCATCTCCTGGATGCCGGCGACGTCGAGGCCGTTCACGGGCTCGTCGAGGATCACCACGTCCGGATCGCCCAGCAGCGCCGCGGCGACGCCGAGGCGCTGGCGCATGCCGGTGGAATAGGCCTTCACCTTGCGCCGCGCATCCTTCGCGAGGCCCACCTGCTCGAGCAAGGCGTCGATCCGCCCGCCGCCGCCGCCATGGGTTTTGGCGAGCACTTCGAGGTTCCGGCGGCCCGAGAGAAAGGGATAGAAGGCGCCGCCGTCGACGAGGGAGCCGACCCGGCGCAGCACCGACGCGTCCGCGGCCAGATCCTTTCCGAACAGGCGCACCGAGCCCGCCGTCGGCGCGATCAGGCCGATCAGCATGCGGATCGTGGTGCTCTTGCCGGCGCCGTTGGGCCCGAGAAAACCGTAGACCTCGCCCGCATCCACGCGCAGCGAGACGCCGCGCACGGCCTGCACCCGGCCGCCACGCCGCCCGTAGGTCTTGCCGAGATCCGTCAGCTCCAGCACCGGCGGAGGCGCGTTCATATCCATAGTGTATTGCTGCTATAATACAGCGAGGCTGTCAAGCGCCCTCTTCGAGCAAGGCACGCACCTCGGCCAGATCGTCTTGATCGACCATCAGCCGGGCGGGAACGACGCCGAGGTCCATCCCGCCCCAGTTCATCTCCATATCGAAGAGCACGCAGGGAATGTCCGCGGCGTCGAGCCGGGCCTTGGCGAGGCTGGCTTCGAAGCGGGTGAAATAGCGGGCGGCCTCGACCAACGCCATTACCAGGGCACCACCTCGCCCGCCGCCTGCTCCATCGCGGTGGGCTTGCGCCCCAACACCGCGTTGCGGTGCGGAAAGCGGCCGAAGCGTTCGATCACCTCATAATGTTTCCGCGCATATTTGAGCTGCTCGTCATTGCCGAGCGCGGTGAAGAGCAGCAGCGACTGACGCTGGTCGCGCAGCTCCTCGCTATGCTGAAACGGCATGTAGAGGAAGCCGCGCCGCTCCGGCGTCATGCCGTCATCATAGCCCTTGTCGATCGCCGCCCGCGCGACGGCGAGAGCGAGGGAATCGGTCGCGAACTGATCGGCATGGCCGCGAAACATGTTGCGCGGGAACTGATCGAACAGGATCACCGCCGCCAGCGCCTCGTCGGCCGAGCCGAGGAAGAGCTCGGGCACATTCTCGCGCTGCGCCTCCCAGAGCACCAGGAAGCGCTCCCGAATCTCCGCGTCGAACGCCGCGTTCGGCGTCCACCAATCGTCCCAGCCCTGGGAGAACCAGAAATCGAGGACGGCGCGGACCTGATTCTGGTTCAAGCCGCGGTGCCGCCCACCGTCAGGCCCTCGATCAAGAGGGTCGGCTGACCGACTCCGGCGGGAACGGACTGGCCGCCCTTGCCGCAAATGCCGACGCCTTCGTCAAGCGCCATATCGTCGCCGATCGCGGCGACCCTGGTGAGCACGGTCGGGCCGTCGCCGATCAGCGTCGCCCCCTTGATCGGGGCGCCCAGGCGGCCGTTCTCGATCTTGTAGGCCTCGGTGCAGGAGAAGACGAACTTGCCCGAGGTGATGTCGACCTGGCCGCCGCCGAAGCTCTTGGCGTAGATGCCGTTCTTCGCGCGGGCGAGGATTTCGCCGGGATCGTCCCTGCCGCCGAGCATGAAAGTGTTGGTCATCCGCGGCATCGGCGCGTGGCCGAAATTCTCGCGGCGGCCGTTGCCCGTGGGTTCCACGCCCATGAGGCGGGCGTTGAGCCGATCCTGTATGTAGGCCTTCAGGATGCCGTCCTCGATCAACACGTTGCGCCGGGTCGGCGTGCCCTCGTCGTCGATGGTGAGCGAGCCCCGGCGATCGCCGATGGAGCCATCGTCGATCACGGTGACGCCGGGCGCCGCGACCCGATCGCCGATCCGTCCGGAAAAAGCCGAGGAACCCTTGCGGTTGAAATCGCCTTCGAGGCCGTGGCCGACCGCTTCGTGCAGCAGCACGCCGGGCCAGCCGGGGCCGAGCACGACCGTCATTTCCCCCGCCGGCGCGGCGACCGATTCGAGGTTCGCCAGCGCCTGCGCCAGCGCGACGTCGATCGCCCGGTGCCAGGTTCCGGGCTCGAACAGCTGGTCGTAGAGATAGCGCCCGCCGAGCCCGTGGAAGCCGGTTTCCCGCCGTCCGTTCTGCTCGGCCACGATCTGGACATTGAGCCGCACCAAAGGCCGCACGTCGTGGGCGACGAAGCCGTCGGCACGGACGATGTCGATCACGCTCCAGGAGCCCGACAGGCCGACCGTGACCTGGGCGACGCGCGGATCGCGGGCCCGCGCGGCGGCGTCGATCTCCTGGCAGAGCGCGACCTTCCTCGCGAACGGGATCAGGCTCAGCGGATCGCTGTCCGTATAGAGCTTCGCGTTGGTCCGCCGGGGCGGGGCGGGGCGCGCGCCAGTCGCCGGATCGAGCACCGCCATCGTCTCGGCGGCGCGGCGGATCGCGCCTTCGCTCAGCTCATTGGCCTGGGCGAAGGCGGTGGTCTCGCCCGAAACGCCGCGCAGGCCGAAGCCCGCCTGGGTGTTGAAATCAGCGGTCTTCAGCCGCCCGTCGTCGAAGCCGAAGCTCTCCGACGCGATATATTGCAGGTAGAGCTCGCCATCATCGCAGCCTTTCAGGGCGTCGGCGGTGAGACGGAGCGCGGCGTCTGGATCGAGGCCGCCGGGGCGGTAGAGGAAGTGGCGGGGGTCACTGGTCATCCGGCCGATATAGTGGCGCCCCCGCGCCGCGCCAGCCCCGCACTCGCCTGGGCGCGGGGATCGGCTATGCTGGCGCGATGAAGGGCTTGATCCAGCTGCTCTACCGGCTCAGGCGGGGGCTGACCGGCCTGCTGCGCCTGCGCACGCGCGGTGTGAAGGTGATGCTGTTCAACGAGGCCGGGGAGGTGCTGCTGATCCGGAACAGCTACGGCAACCGCGAGGTCTTCGTCCTGCCCGGCGGCGGCATTCGACCGTTCGAAACGCCCGCGGCGGCGGCCGTCCGCGAAGTGCGTGAGGAGGCCGGGATCAGCGTCGAGCGCGTCACGCCGCTATCTGTCCACCGATCGCAGGCCGAAGGGAAACGCGACACGATCCACCTGTTCAGCGGCTATGCTGCGGACGCACCCAGGCCGGACGGCGTCGAGGTGGAGGAGGCGCGCTTCTTTCCGCTGGACGCCCTGC
>DATINU010000018.1:0-1598 GCA_035473955.1 Allosphingosinicella sp. | reverse complement strand
CAGCTCCAGTCGCCACTCGATCTTCGATGCCGTGTTTCCCGCGTCCGCCATTTGCACTCCCTTCGTCGTCCGAGCGTCCTATGATTCTCTCGCCCGGTAAGTTCCTTATCTATCAAGTATCTTAGCAACTAAG
Organism: Allosphingosinicella sp.; assembly: GCA_035473955.1. GTDB lineage: Bacteria > Pseudomonadota > Alphaproteobacteria > Sphingomonadales > Sphingomonadaceae > Allosphingosinicella. The sequence continues at coordinate 1,465 of DATINU010000018.1, read as the reverse complement.
AGATATGCCCGCAAGTCCGAAGAGACAGCTGATCGAGGAACTGATTACCGCCTTCCGCGCCGGCGGTAATCAGGACAGCGCCTTCGAAAACCTCGCCGCCGATCTGCTCGGGGTCAACCACACCGATCTGCACTGCCTCAATGCGATCGAGAACGCCGGCGGCCTCACCGCCGGGGAGCTGGCGGCCGAGGCGGGCCTGACCAGCGGCGCGGTGACCGGCGTCGTCGATCGGCTCGAGCGCGCCGGCTTCGCCCGCCGCGTGCGCGACCCGGCCGACCGCCGCCGCGTCAAGGTTGAGGTGACCCAGAAGTTTTACGCCCGCGCCGAGAAGATCTGGGGGCCGCTGGCGGAGGAGTGGGAGGCGGCTCTGTCGAGCCGCTTCACCGCCGCCGAGCTGACCCGGATCACCGAGTTCCTGCGCCTCACCAATGAGGTCGGCAAGCGCCACCTCGACCGCTTGGACAAGGGCGGCGGTTCGGGCGGCCGAGCACACGGTTAAAGGCGCCCACGGCGCGATCGGCGCGCGCTCGTCGGCGATCGCCCGCTCCAACGCCGCGAGAAGCTCCGGGGCGTCGTCTTCGAGACCCAGGTGGAGATCTGCCCACTCAATTGTGTCCCACCTGAGAATCCATACGACACCGTATGGATTCTAAAGACGCGATCGATTGGCTGCTCGGCAGCGCTGGGGAGCTAGTCGAGCGGCGCGATTTCCAACCGGTAGCCGCCCGGTCGCCGGCGTGGCGGCTTGAACACGAGCCGCTGCGGCCCAGCCGCCAGCCGCCGGCGAGCGACGGTGCGCCGGCGACGGGGGATCGCAAACTCGAAGTCGAGATTGGGATCAGCGATGACTGGTCCGGTGTCCAGGATTGGCCAGATCCGGTCGCGCGAATCGATTTCTGGCTGACCCCACCCGATTGGCCAATCAGCTGGGGGATGAGCGGCAGCGACTCGGAACTGATCTCGGGCACCGACCTGAACGGAACCTGGCGGCTGAACAGGTGGCTCGAAGAGGACGCGTCGATTGGAACCTGGACGGTTCGCTGGATCACCGTCACCGACCGCGCCGGCAATACGACGAGGCTGGAAGACGCGGCGCTCGAAGAATTCGAAGCGCAAGGCGCGGATCTGAGCTTCGAAAACCTGCCTTGATCCTGGTCCCCGCGAGAGGGCCAAGGCCAGTTAAGGCCCGGATCAGCCCTCCGCGTCAGCGATAGGCGCTCCGATTCGTGGTCCGGTTGCCGATGATCATCCGGTAGGCGAAGAGAAGCAGCAATGAGCCAGCGATCGCGATCAGCCAGGTGCCGATGTCGAAGAACTCGTCCAGGTCGCCGATGTTGAGAGCGCTGGCGATCAGACCTCCTACGATCGCGCCGGCGATGCCGATCAGAGTGGTCACGATGATGCCACCGGGATCGTCACCAGGCATGATCAACTTCGCGATCGCACCGGCACAGAGCCCAAGCAC
>DATINU010000017.1:0-4822 GCA_035473955.1 Allosphingosinicella sp. | reverse complement strand
CCGGCGCCCGGCGCGGCGATGCCGGCGGTGAGCGAGGCGGCGATCAAGGCCGTCCTTTCCGCCGACGCGGCGCCGCCGCCCACGGACCGCCGGCTCGCGATCGCCTATGCGCTCTGGTTCTTCACCGGCCTGTTCGGCGGCCACCGTTTCTATCTGCGCCGGCCGCTGTTCGGCGCCGCGCAGGCGCTGATCTTCTGCGGTTGCGTCGCGGCGGCGGTGCTGCAATATTATTGGGCCTTCGCCGGCCTCGCGGTCAGCTGGCTGTGGATGCTGGCGGACGGGATCAGGCTCAAGCATCTCCATGCCTGGTCCGGCAAGCAGCCATGAGCGGCTTCGGACGCAAGGGCGCCGGCCCGCAGCCGCTGGTCGGCAGCGCCGCGGAGATCGCGGCGAAGCGCGCGGCCTTTCTCGCCGAAGAGCGCGCCCGGCCGCGCCCGGAGCCGGGCCGGGACCCGAAGTTCAGCGGCGTCACGCCCGGCTACAATCCCTATATCCGCGAGAAATCGCTCGGTTCCGCTTACCTGCTCTGGTTCTTCCTCGGCGGGATCGGCGGGCATCGTTTCTATCTCGGCTTCCAGATCTCGGCGGCGCTGCAGGCCTCGCTGATGCCGGTCAGCTACGGGCTGATGTTCGGCGGCTCGCTGATGGGCTTCTACACGATGTGCGCGGCCGGCCTGTGGCTGCTCGCCGATATCGCGCTGATGCCGGGCATGCTGCAACAGGCGAACGAACGGATCCGCAACCGCGCGGTGGGCGCGGTCTTCGCTTAGGACCGCATTCCAGCAGGTCTAAACCTGTCATCCTGACGAAAGTCAGGATCAAGTCCGGGATGACGCCCCTTCTCGATCTCAACATTCATTCTAATCGGGTATGGCCCTAGCTGGCCACCGCGGGCGCGATCAGGGGGAAACGCGGGATTTCGACCGGGAAGCTGGAGCCGTCCGCGGCGACCATGAAGTAGCGCCCCTCCATATAGCCGGTCGGTGTGGTCAGCGGGCAGCCCGAGACATAATCGAACGAGCCGCCCGGCTCGAGCACCGGCTGCTCGCCGACCACGCCTTCGCCGCGCACTTCATGGGTGGCGCCGCGGCCGTCGGCGATCACCCATTCGCGGCTGACCAGCTGCACCGCCTGCCGCGACCCATTCTCGATCCGCACGTGATAGGCCCAGAACCAGCGGCCCTTGCCGGGCTCCGACTGCTCGGGGAGGAAGCTCACCGAGACCCGGACGGTAATCTCGCGGGTGGTGGCGGCGTGGGGAAACAGCTCTTTCACGAGGCGCTAGATGAGACGGCGCGCGGCCCGGGTCAACCGGCCATGCGCTTCAGCCGTTCGACGAGCCGCTCGCGCGCGGCGAGCACTTCGGCCTGGCGGTCGGTCAGGAGGTCGCGGGCGAGATGCCGGCCGAGCAGCTTCAGCCGGCCGAGGATCGTGTCGGGCCACGCCGCCATGTCCTCCTCGCCAAGGCCGAAACCGAGCTCGCCGAGCACCAGCAGCTCGTAGCGGACCAGCGCCGCCGCCCAGCCCCGCGCGCTCGGCGCCGCCTCGATCGCCGCGAGCACGCCGTCGAGGCCCTGGTAGACGCGGGGATAGGCCTGGCCCTCGGGCAAGGCGGCGGCGGTCAGCGCCGTCGCCCATTCGATGCCCGCCGAAGCGAGCGGTTCGGAGAGCAGGAAGGCGCGGCTGTGCGCCAGCTCGACGGTGAGATGGGGGAGCTGGTCCTCGGTGCGGGCGCGGTAATCGGCCTGAACGGCGTTGCCGGGCACGAGCACTGGGCGGAGCCGCCGCGACTTACCGCCGCGGACATAGCCCGCCTGGATGCCGTCCTCCGGCGTCAGCGCGCGGACGATCGCGCCATGCTCGCCATGGGCGCGGACGGCGACGACGATGGCGGCGGTCTCCAGATGCATGGCCCTTGGTAACCGATTGGCGAGGAGTTTTCGCTATGGAAGGCGGCGTTTCGAAACGGAGCCTGCAATGCCGATCTTCAGTGAGGGCGATCTCGATCGCCTGCGTTCCTATTATCCCGAACGGCCCGGCAAGCTCGGCCACAAGCTGACCGGCCATCCCTTGCTCACGCTCGAATCCCTGGTCGAGCTCGGCAAGCGCCTGCCGCGCAGCAGCGTCGAATATAATGCGGGCGACTTGCCTTATGGCGTCGATCCCGAGGCGGTCGGCCACAATGGCCTGTCGGTCGAGGAGACGATCCGCCGGATCGAGGATTGCGGCAGCTGGATGGTGCTGAAGCATGTCGACGACGATCCGGCCTACAAGGCCTTGCTCGAGGAGTGCCTCGGCGAGCTGGCCGGGGTGATCGAGCCGGTTTCCGGGCCGATGCTGACCAAGGTCGGCTTCATCTTCGTCTCCTCGCCGAACGCGGTGACCCCCTTCCACCTCGATCCCGAGCACAATGTGCTGCTCCAGATCCGCGGTTCGAAGACGATGATGATCGTGCCCGGCGACAGCGACGTGGTGCCGGACGAGAAGCACGAGGCCTATCATGTCGGGGGCCATCGCAACGTGCCCTGGCAGGACGATTACGAAGCGCGCGGCCACAAGTTCGAGCTGGCGCCCGGCGACGCGGTGCACGTGCCCCTGATGTGGCCGCACTGGGTGAAGAACGGGCCGGAACCCTCGATCAGCTTCTCGATCACCTGGAAATCCGACTGGGTCTACCAGGAGGCGGACGCGCGCGGGCTCAACCACATTCTCCGCAGCGCCGGCCTCAAGCCCAGTTCGCCCGCCCCCTTCCCCGAAAGCAACGCCGGCAAGGCCTACGCCTATCGCGCGATCCGCAAGGCGAAGGGGGTCGTGGGGCGCTGAGCCTTCCGTTCCCCGGCGAAGGCCGGGGTCCAGGCGCCGTTGAAAACGGCGGCTTTGCCGCCGCCTGGGCCCCGGCCTTCGCCGGGGAACAAGAGGCTGATCAACCCCCCGGATGGAAATAGTCGTAGACCTTCCGCGCCACCGCGGCGGAAATTCCCGGCGCCTGCTCCAGATCCTGCAGCGCCGCGTTACGCACCGCCCGCGCCGTGCCGAAGTGCATCAGCAAAGCGCGCTTGCGGCCCGGGCCGATGCCGGGGACTTCGTCGAGCGGGCTGGCGGTGAAGCTCTTTGCGCGCTTCGCCCGGTGGGCGCCGATCGCGAAGCGGTGGGGCTCGTCGCGGAGGCGCTGGAGGTAGAATAAGAGCGCCGAATTGGGCGGGAAGGTGAGTTCCCGGCCGCCGGCGAGGTGGAAGGTCTCGCGGCCGGCATTGCGGTCCGGGCCCTTCGAGACGCCGACCACGGGGACGTCGTGAACGCCCGCTTCCTCGAGCACCTGGCAGACCGAGGAGAGCTGACCTTTGCCGCCGTCGATCAGCAGCAGATCGGGCCATTCGCCGCGCGAGCGATCCGGATCCTCCTTCTCGAGCCTCGCGAAGCGGCGGCCGAGCACTTCGCGCATCATCGCGAAATCGTCGCCGGGGACGGTCTCGGCGCGCTTGATGTTGAACTTGCGATAGGCGTTCTTGCGATAGCCCTCCGGCCCGGCGACGATCATCGCGCCGACCGCGTTCGTGCCCATGACATGGCTGTTGTCGTAGACCTCGATCCGGTTCGGCGGCTCGGCCAGCTCGAACGCCTCGGCCAGCTCGCGCAGATTCTTCGCCTGGGTGGAGGTTTCGGCGAGGCGGCGGTCCAGCTCCTCCTCCGCGTTGCGCGAGGCCTGGCGGAGCATCCGCGCCTGATCGCCGCGCTGCGGGGTCTTCAGCACCACCTTGCGCTCGGCCTGCGCCGAGAAGGCCTCGCAGAGCAGATCGGCCTCGGGCACCGCGCGATCGGTAAGGATCAGGCGGGGCGGCGGCACCTCTTCGTAGAATTGGACGAGGAAGCTCTGCAGCACCTCGGCTTCGGGCACGTCGCTGGTGTGCGCCGGGAAGAAGCTGCGATGCCCCCAATTCTGGCCGCCGCGGATGAAGAAGGCCTGGATGCACATCGTCCCACCCTTGCAGGCAAGCGCGAAGATATCGGCGTCGCCCAGCCGCTCGGCATGGATCGCCTGGCTGCCCTGGACATAAGTGAGCGCGCGCAGGCGATCGCGATAGACGGCGGCAAGCTCGAAGTTCATCGCCTCCGACGCTTCGGCCATCAGCGTCTGCAGCTTGGCCTGGATCTTGGTCGAGCGGCCGGAGAGGAAGGCCTTGGCGTCGCCGACCAGCTCGGCATAGCCGGCCTCGTCGATGCGGCCGACGCAGGGGGCCGAGCAGCGGCGGATTTGATAGAGCAGGCAGGGCCGGCTGCGGTTGGCGAAGAAGCTGTCGGTGCAGCTCCTGAGCAGGAACAGCTTTTGCAGCGAATTCAGCGTGTTGCGGACCGAGCCGGCGCTGGCGAACGGCCCGTAATATTGGCCCTTGGTCCGGCGCGCGCCGCGATGGAGCTGGACGCGGGGAAAATCGTGATCCTCGCGCAACAGGATGAAGGGGAAGCTTTTGTCGTCGCGCAGCAGCACGTTGTAGGGCGGCCGGTAGCGCTTGATCAGCTGCGCCTCGAGCAGCATGGCCTCGGCCTCGCTGTGCGTGGTGACGATCTGCATGGCGCGGGTCTGCGAGATCATCCGGAGCAGCCGCTTCGGCTGGCGCGCCACCTGCGTGTACTGGGTGACCCGGTTCTTCAGCGCCCGCGCCTTGCCGACGTAGAGCACGTCGCCGCGCGCATCGAGCATCCGGTAGACGCCCGGCCGCACCGGCAACGACTTCACCACCGCCTTGATCGCCGCCACGCCCGCTTCGAGATCGGGCGCGTCGCTGCCGCGGACGGTGTAGGTGGCCTTTTCCTCGTTGAAGCG
>DATINU010000016.1:0-2219 GCA_035473955.1 Allosphingosinicella sp. | reverse complement strand
GCGACGATCCGCAGGCCGTCGCGGCGTTGATGCGGCTGACGGCGGCGGAGAACCGGCTACGTATGGTTGCGACTGGGATTATTCTGCACCGAGCGGTGAACGAGTAGTCCCAACGGGATGCGTCAGGAGTCGAGCGAGCGGAAACTGCTATCGCGACCGCCCGCGGTTGGTTCGACAGCGCTGTTGATGCCCATGTTCGCCGCGCTCCTGTCTCGGCGCAATCGAGGGAGATTCCCCTCCGATCGGTGATCCACCCATCGCGATACGACGATGGCGCCTTAGTGCCGGCGGCACCCCGGGGCCGGCAGCGTCGCCAAGTGCCCCGCCACATCGGTGAACGCCTGGCGATTGTCCGCGTTGGCCATGAAGGCCGCGTCGTAGCGCCACATGAACAGCGCGCAGCCCGCCGAGCCCAGCGCCAGGCCGTACTCGCGCACCTGCGCCGCCGTCATCCGGCAGTGCGTCCCGTAGGTCCCGATTCCGCCGGTGCCGGCGCAGTCGTAGGCCCCGACTTTATCCACGATCCCGCCATCCAGAATGTTCAGGCTGAACGCGATCGCCATCCGGTCGCGCTGGCCCAGCGCCAGCGCGCCGTCCCGGAACGCCGCCACGTTGCCGATGCTGGCCGAGTACTGATTGACCATGAAGTCGCAGACCTTGTAGGCCTTCGTCGGCTCGAACATGTCGTAGCGGTGGACCACGCCCGCCGCCAACGTGGGGAACAGCGCTTTGACGTACCCACAGAGCGAGTCGACCCGGACCTTGGTCATGGTGCCCACCGGGCCCCAGGTGTTGCCGTCGCCGCCGCCGGCTACGTTGGGCTCGTCCATCACGGAGACGCCGAGGATGGTGCCATCGGCGACCCCGGCAGCCACTGCCGCCTTGATGGCGGGCGTATTGAAGGTTTCCATCTTGGCGTTCCACTTGGCTCGGTCGAAGACGCCGTTGGTGAGGTAGTTGGCGTGCGATCCGCCGGTCATGGCGAGGACCAACTTCATGCCTTTGGTGCGGGCGGTGGCGATCCGGCTCAGGATGTTGCTGGCGCTGTAGGGATCGTGGCTCAGGGTAAAGGGGACCGTGGCGGTGCCATCGAGCAGGCTGAAGGCGCCGTAGGGGATTCCGACGGCCCCGGCGCCCGGGGCCGGGACGGGCGCCGGCGCGGGGGCGGTCAGGGTGACGGTCGTGGTATCCGCCGGCCCGCTGCTGGCTTTGGCGATGATGCGATAGGTGCCGGCGGTCAGACCGGCGGTGTACAACCCTGTGGCGGAGATGGTGCCGCCGGTGGCGCTGAACGTCACCGCGACGGGCACGCTGTCGCCGGTGGACAACCGGCCATAGGCTGCGACCTGTTTGGTGGCGCTGGTCAGGAGCGAGACGGCGGCCGGCGTCAGCACGACCTGCGCTAGCGTCGGGGCCGGGGCCGGGGCCGGGGCCGGCGTCGGCTCTGGCGTTGGCGTCGGTTCCGGCGTTGGCGTCGGCGTCGGCTCCGGCGTCGGCTCGGGTTCCGACGTCGAGGGGGTGACCGCCGCGGCGATCGTCACGCTAGCGGTGTCCGCCAGCGTCCCGGCCTCGTTCGTGGCGATGACATAGTACGTGCCCGCCGTGGCGCCGGCGACATAGGCCCCCATCGAGTCGATCGTGCCGCCGGTCGCGGTCCAGGAGACGGGCGCGCTGACGCTATCGCCTACGGGGGTATGGATACGGCCGCTGAAACGAGCGGCTTGATTGACTTCGAGCGTGAGCGTGGTGGGGCTGACGCTGACCGCGAGGTCGGTGCGGTCGCGCCAAGTGAGATCCGTCGGGGCCAAGCTATCGTCCGCGGCGCACGCCGCGAGGGACATCACCAGAGCAAACATGCCGGAAAGCGGGGAAGCAGCGAGCCGGCGCGCAAGCTTGAACGTGTAGGTCATTGCTATACCCTCGTCGATCTTTTTTGCGTTGGAGCCCAACCGTTCCCGACCATCCCCACCACCCTTGGGCTCAGCAACATTATCGACTAACGGGGGGGTCGCTCAATCCGCAATTTTCTCACAGTGATATTGTGTATAAATATTATACAGTTACCGTGTTTTCACGAATTATGTAACTTATTATTTTACAATGTTTTATGTATAATATTATCTGTGAGAAATGACGACACATTATTTGAACGTCTAGCTTGCGAGTAGCGCCATTGACTGTGATAGCCGCTTTGGCATCCAGGCGGAGGAAGTGACGGC
>DATINU010000015.1:0-3105 GCA_035473955.1 Allosphingosinicella sp. | reverse complement strand
TCCATTTCTTGTGGAAGCTGTTTCGCGCGCGCTCGCCCTGGCCGCGGCGGTTCCTCGGCTGGGCCGGACGGCGCTGCGGCCTGATCGTGACCATCGAGGGCGCGCCGCTCGACGGGCCGGTCCTTTATGCCGCCAATCACGTCAGCTGGCTCGACATCCTCGCGCTCGGGGGGGCGGTGCCGGTCAATTTCGTGGCTCGTCACGATGTCGAGCAATGGCCGGCGATCGGCTGGGCGGCCGATCTGAACGACACGATCTACATCACCCGCGATGTGCGCAGCAGCGTGAAGGGGCAGGCCGATACGCTGCGCGACGCCTTGGAAGAGGGTCGCGCGCTCGGCCTCTTCCCTGAGGGGACGACCGATGCGGGGCGCGCGCTGCTTCCCTTCCGCGCCAGCCTGTTCGCCTCGCTCTACCCGCCTTTGCCGAAGGTGGCCGTCCAGCCGGTCGCGCTCGATTACGGCACGGTGTTCGACGACGTGCTCTGGATCGGCGACGAGCCCTATGGCGGCAACGCCAGGCGTATCCTCTCGCGGCGCGGCAAGCTGCCGATCACGATCCGCTTCCTAGCGCCGATCGATCCGGCCGCAGCGGGCGACCGCAAGCGGCTGGCGGCGCGGGCGCAGCATGTCGTCGCCGGGGCGCTGGGCGCTTCCGAACCGGCGCCGCTTCCCCTATAGGTCCGCACAAGAGATGAAGATCCGCGATCCCAAGACCTTCCACGTCAAGTCGTTCGGCTGCCAGATGAACGTCTATGACGGCGAGCGCATGGCCGAACTGCTCGAAGCCGACGGCCTGACGCCGGCACCCGATGGCGCGGCGGCGGACCTCGTCGTGCTCAATACCTGTCACATCCGCGAGAAAGCGGCCGAAAAGGTCTATTCGGACATCGGCCGGCTGATGAAGCGCGAACCGGGCGAACCCGCGCCCATGATCGCGGTCGCGGGCTGTGTCGCCCAGGCGGAAGGCGCGGAAATCCCGCGCCGCGCACCCGGCGTCGACATCGTCGTCGGCCCGCAGGCCTATCACAATTTGGCGGCTTTGGTCCGCGAGGCCAAGGCGGGCCGCCGCGCCTTCGATACCGACATGCCCCTGCTCTCGAAGTTCGGCGCGCTGCCGGCGCGGCGGCGGCAGGGGCCGGGCGCCTTCCTGACCGTGCAGGAGGGCTGCGACAAGTTCTGCACCTATTGCGTGGTGCCCTATACCCGGGGCGCCGAAATCAGCCGTCCGTTCGCCGCGATCGTCGATGAGGCCAGGGCGCTGGTCGACGCGGGGGCGAAGGAGATCACCTTGCTCGGCCAGAACGTCAATGCCTGGGCCGCGGACGACAAGGGCTTCGACGACCTGATCCGCGCGCTCGACGCGCTGCCGGGTCTGGTGAGGATCCGCTACACGACCAGCCACCCCAACGACATGACCGAAGGCCTGATCCGCGCCCATGCCGAGGTCGAAAAGCTGATGCCCTTCCTCCACCTCCCCGTCCAATCGGGCAGCGATCGCGTGCTGAAAGCAATGAACCGCAGCCACAGCGCCGCCTCCTATCTGCGCATCGTCGACCGCGTCCGCGCGGCGCGCCCCGACATCGCACTCTCCGGCGATTTCATCGTCGGCTTCCCGGGCGAGAGTGAGGCGGAGTTCGAGGAAACGCTGCAAATCGTCGCGGCCGCGAACTACGCGCAGGCTTTCTCGTTCAAATATTCGGCCAGGCCCGGAACCCCGGCGGCCGAGATGGAGGATCAGATCCCCGCCGAACTCATGGACGAGCGCCTCCTGCGCCTGCAGGCTTCGCTCAACGAACAACAACTCGCCTTCAACCAGGCGAGCGTCGGCCGCAGCACCGAAGTGCTGCTCGAACGCCAGGGCAGGAAGCCCGGCCAGCTGATCGGCAAATCGCCCTGGCTGCAATCGGTCCATCTCGAAACGAGCGCGGCCATCGGCGACATTGTCGAAGTGGATATCGTTTCGGCCGGCCCCAACAGCCTGGCCGGCGCGCAGCGTATGATGGTGGCCGCCTGATGGCGCAAAACAAGAAAGTGGAAGGCGGTCCCCGCGCCCGGGTCGAGATCGAGTTCGAGCAGGCCCATCTGCTCGGGCCCCTGTTCGGCGAGTTCGACCGCAACCTGATCGCGATCGAGGACCGGCTCGGCGTCTATATCGCCGCGCGCGGCACCAAGGTGCAGATCGAGGGGGATCCCGAGGATGCAACCCGGGCCCGCGAGGTGCTGATGGGTCTCTACAACCGGCTCGACGAAGGGCACGACATCGACGCCGAGCTGGTCAATGCGATCATCGCCATGTCCGGCCAGCCGACGCTCGACGGGATCGTCGCGCCCGAGGTGATCGAGCCGCCCAAGGTCATGATCCGCACCCGCAAGAAGACGATCGTCCCGCGCTCCATGGCCCAGGGCAGCTACATGGAAGCGCTGGCCCGCGACGACATGATCTTCGCGCTCGGCCCCGCCGGCACCGGCAAGACCTATCTCGCCGTCGCCCAGGCCGTGCAGCAATTGATCGGCGGCAGCGTCGACCGCCTGATCCTGTCGCGCCCCGCGGTCGAGGCCGGCGAGCGGCTCGGCTTCCTGCCCGGCGACATGAAGGAGAAGGTCGATCCCTATCTCCGCCCGCTCTACGACGCGCTTTACGACATGCTGCCGACCGAGCAGGTCGAACGGCGGATCGCCTCGGGCGAGATCGAGATCGCGCCGATCGCCTTCATGCGCGGCCGCACCCTCTCCGACGCCTTCATCATCCTCGACGAGGCGCAAAACACCACGCCGCAGCAGATGAAGATGTTCCTGACCCGCTTCGGCATGCGCAGCCGCATGGTGATCTGCGGCGATCCCAACCAGACCGATCTGCCGAATGGCGCAACGTCGGGATTGGCGGATGCGGTCGGGAAGCTTGAAGGCATTCCCCGCATTTCGATGATCCGCTTCGGCGCCGGCGACGTGGTGCGGCATCCGTTGGTGGGCCGGATCGTCGAGGCTTATGAGGGGCCGGCCTAACTCTTGGTGCCGCTGGACCATTTCGTGCTCCGGCGAAGGCCGGAGCGCCGGGTTCGGAGCGCATCGTCTGCTGCCAAGGCTCCGGCCTTCGCCGGAGCAC
>DATINU010000014.1:0-7146 GCA_035473955.1 Allosphingosinicella sp. | reverse complement strand
GCAGCCAGGCCGGGACCAGCGACGCGGTGAAGGCGGCATAGACGAATTCGCTGGTCCCGAAGACCATGAGGCCCACGCCGAACAGAGGCCGCGCGATCCGCACGATGGCGGCGGCGCGGGTCTCGCCGGTCAAAGCGAAAGCCAGCACGCCCCCCAACGCCATCACCATGGGCTCGGCCACGCCCTCCCAGGACACCCAGGTCGCGAACTCGGCAATGGCCTTGGGCAGGGCCAGCGCCACCACCCACAACGCGAAGAAAGCGGCGAGCGTCAGGCTTGCGACCGCCGCCGTGCGCCGCAGGTTGATCGCGAGGCCGGCGGCGATCAGCAATCCGGCGCTAAACCACGCCAGGATCTGATGCCCCGGGAGGGTCGCCGGCACCGCCAGCCCCATCGCTGCGAAGCTGCCTCGGATCAGCCCCGGTAACCCAAGCGTGATCGCCCCGAGCCCGTAAACGCGTCTGCCGATGGACATGATGACGGCTCCCCCCAGGGACGAGCCACCATCGCCAGCTTAAGCGCGCCGCCGGGCGGGTTCAATGCCAATTGCCTTCACTCGCCGCCCATTGATCGAGGACGGCGAGTGAATGCGAATCCCTAGCGGCGGTAGCGGACGGTGCGGCAGACGCGCTGGCGGTGATGATGGCGCCAGACGGTCCGGCAGACGCGCCGCGTACGCCAGCCGTGATGACGGCCGCGATTGTTGCGCACGCCGCGATGTCGGCGATTGTCGTCGCGGCCCGCATCGTGGCGCTGGCCGTCGTGGCGATATTCGCCGGAATGACGGCCCTGGGCGTTCGCCGGCGCCGATGCGACGCTCATCGTGCCGAAGGCGATCGCCGCCGCCAATGCGAGTTTCATGATGCTCATTTCTGCCTCTTCCCTTCAAATTCCCTGTCGGTGGCGCAACGATTGGAAGTGCCCGAAGGGTCCGCGTTCCGCCGTCATTGCGCGCGGCGCGAAGCAATCCACTATGGCGGCGACGTTTCTGGATTGCTTCGTCGCTCCGCTCCTCGCAATGACAGGGTGCAGATTGGGAGAAAGTCGTGCCCGAAGCCTATCTCGTCGCCGCCGCCCGCACCGCCGGAGGCCGCAGAGGCGGGCGCCTCGCCGGCGTCCATCCCGTCGATCTCGCCGCGATCAGCCTCGATGCGGTCGCCGAACGCTCGGGGATCGATCCCGCCGCGATCGACGACGTGATCATGGGCTGCGTGACCCAGGCGGGCGAGCAGTCGCTCCATGTCGGGCGCAACGCGGTGCTGGCCTCGAAGCTGCTGCCGCAGAGCGTGCCGGCCGTCACCATCGACCGCCAGTGCGGCTCCTCGCAGCAGGCGATCCAGTTCGCCGCCCAGGCAGTGATGTCGGGCACGCAGGACGTGGTGATCGCCGCCGGCGTCGAAAGCATGACCCGCGCGCCGATGGGGCTCTCGGTGGTGGCCGACAAGGGCTTCTCCCCGATCCCGGCGAGCGTCACCCAAAAATATGGCGTGCCCATGTTCAGCCAGTTCATGGGCGCCGAGATGATCGCCAGGAAATACGGCTACGATCGCGGCAAGCTGGACGAATATGCGCTGCGCAGCCACCAGCGGAGCAAGGCGGCGACCGAGGCAGGGGCGTTCAACGACGAGATCGTGGCGGTCGAGGTGGCGCTGCCCGACGGCAGCACCGAGATCCACAAGGTGGACGAGGGCATTCGCTTCGATGCCACACTCGAAGGGATCGGCGCGGTCAAATTGCTGAAGGAGGACGGCGCGATCAGCGCCGCTTCCGCGAGCCAGATTTGCGACGGCTCGGCGGCGGTGATGGTCGTCTCCGAACGCGCCCTGAAGGAACACGGCCTGACCCCGCTGGCGCGCATCCACAATCTCACCGTCACCGCCGGCGATCCGGTGATCATGCTGGAGGAGCCCCTCTTCGCTACCGACCGGGCGCTGCAGCGCGCCGGGATGCGCATCGGCGAGATCGACCTGTACGAGGTCAACGAGGCCTTCGCCCCGGTCCCGCTCGCCTGGCTCGAACATACGGGCGGCGACCCCGACAGGCTCAACGTCAACGGCGGCGCGATCGCGCTTGGCCATCCCCTCGGCGCCTCGGGCGCGAAGCTGATGACCACGCTCGTCCACGCGCTTCGCGCCCGTGGCCTGCGCTACGGCCTCCAGACCATGTGCGAAGGCGGCGGCGTCGCCAACGTGACGATCGTCGAGGCTTTGTGAGGCTGAAGCCACAGAGCGTCATCCTGACGAAAGTCAGGATCCATGAACACCGCCGTGCGATAGCCTGCCAGAACCTCGTTCATGGATCCCGGATCAAGTCCGGGATGACGGTTTAATAAATGCCCGGCCCGCTCGCCGGCCTGCGGATCGTCGAGATGGAGGGGCTCGGCCCGGCGCCCTTCGCCGGGATGATGCTCGCCGATCACGGCGCCGAGGTGATCCGGATCGAGCGGGAAAGGGGCTTCAAGCTCCCCGGCGACCCGCTCGCGCGCTCGCGCCGCGCGATTCGCGTCGATCTCAAGCAGGCGGAGGGCATCGCCCTCGTCCGCGACCTCGCGAAGACCGCCGACGGGCTGATCGAGGGCTTCCGCCCCGGCGTGATGGAGCGCCTCGGGCTCGGCCCGGACGTGCTGCTCGAAGACAATCCGAAGCTCGTCTACGGCCGGATGACCGGCTGGGGGCAGGAGGGGCCGCTCGCCCACGCCGCCGGGCACGACATCAATTACATCGCGCTCTCCGGCGTACTTTCGACCGTCGGCCGCGAGGGCCGTCCCTCGCCGCCGGTCAATTATGTCGGCGATTTCGGCGGCGGCGGGATGATGCTCGCCTTCGGCATGGTCAGCGCGCTGCTGGCGGTGCGAAACGGGGCGGTGGGTCAGGTGATCGATTGTGCGATGACCGATGGCTCGGCCGTCCTCGGCAGCCTGACCTGGGGCCTCCATGCCGCGGGTCTGTGGAAGGACGAGACCGGCGCCAACAGCATCGACAGCGGCAGCGCCTGGTACGACACCTACGAGACCGCCGACGGCCAATGGATCGCGATCGGCGCGATCGAGCCGCAATTCTGGGCCGTTCTCGCGGAGCGACTCGAAATCGCCCTTCCGCAGAACGACGAGCACCTCAAAACGGCGCTCGCCGCCATCTTCCGCCAACATCCGCGAACCCATTGGTGCGAGCTTCTGGAGGGCACCGACGCCTGCTTCGCGCCGGTCCTGAATCTCGCTGAGGCCCCCGCCCATCCCCACAACGCGTTCCGCGACACCTTCGCCAACATCGGCGGCGTTACCCAGCCCGCCCCGGCCCCCCGCTACTCGGCCACGGCCACCGCCGAGCCCCGCCCCATGCGGGACGAGACGGAGGCCCTGCTCGCCGAACTGGGCTATGACGCGGAGCGCATTCTGACGCTCCGGCGGAGCGGCGTTATCGGCTAGATCGAAAGCCCGGGATCGCCCTCGACCACGCGCTGCACGAGCCGCGGCCGCTCGCCGGCGCGCCAGAGCGGCGCGCTGTGGACGACGCGGTAGCGCAACGGCCCGCCGTCCGGCCGGTCGGTGGCGCGTGAAGGGCGGGGGATGCAGACGAATTCGGTCGTCATCTCGCCGGCCGACAGCCGCACCGTCGCATAGCCGTGCCCGCCCATGTCGACGAATTCCAGATGCGGCGAGAGGTCTGGATTGCGCACCGCCCGGGCGGCCGCGAGATCGCCGCTGCGGGCATATTCGAGGCAGGAGCGAACGCCATGGCGCATCAGCATATTCACCGCCGCCTGCGGCCGCTCGCTGCCGGGCCGATCGGCCATGAACAAGGGACGCAACACATGCTCCCGCGGGAAACTGTTTTCGAGCGCCTCGACCTGACCGGGGCTGGAGATCGAGCCGGTGACGAAAGACAGGCCGACCGGCTCGAACGCCTTGGGCGGCAGGCTCTTGGCGGCATAGCCGGCCCAGAAGCTGTGCCGGTCGCCCGAGACGATGGCGAAGCCGGTGATCCCCGCGTCCCGGACCAGATCGTAAATCTCGCCCCGCTCGGTGAAGGCGCCGCTATAATCGACGGCGACATTGGAATAGCCCGCGCCGGGCCAGCGCTCGGTCAGCCCGTCCGGCAGGTTTTGCGGATCGGCCCGGTTTTCGAGCACGCAGAGCGAATTGCCCCAGACCTTCCAGGTCGCGCGTGACTGCCGGAGCTGGTCCAGAAACCAGCGTTTCTGGCGCTCGCCGAGGATCGTGTAGGGCGCTTTGTCCTTGCGGTAATTGGGCGTGGTCGTCTCCCCGACGGTGATCGTGTCGGGCGGATTGCCCCCATTATAGGTGCGGCCGGCATCGAGGATCTGCCCCACCTCTTCGGGGTAGAAGCTTGAAAGCGGGCGGGGCGGGCTGCCGAGGCTCTCCCCCTCAGGCAGGTTGAACGGATGCAGCATCTTGTAGCTGTATTGATCGGTGATCATCAGGTCGAGGTGGGCGCCATAACGCAGCGTACGGTAGACGGTGAGGCTGTTGATCGCGGCGAGATTGTTCGGCTCGTGGCTCAGGCCGTTTTCGTCGAGATCGGTGAGTGGCGCGTCCATGACCGCCGGCGGGTCGAAGCGGTCGAGACCGGGGCCGCTCGGCTTGGTGATCCGCGCCGGCTGATATTCGAACCAGGCCTGGTTGGCGGCGACCTTCACGCTCTGCCCCGGCCGTTCGTAGCCCCCGCCTTTCATGACGCTCTGCCAGCCCTGCCATGAGAATTCGTGATTGTCCCATATCGCCACGAACGGCCAGCGCGCCCGCGCGTCCTGAATGTCGCGATCGTGGAGGTAGGCGCGGTAGATGGCGCGATAGCCTTCGACCGTCGTCGGCACGTGGAAATTGCCGAACTTGACGCTGTCCGGGATGGGGCCGATGTCGACGATGGTGCGATCGAAGCGGGTCTGGATATCTTCGCGATATTGCACGACCTCGTAGATGAAATCGCCGAGGTGCAGGACGAAGCCGAGCTGCTCGGCGCGCGGCGCGCGCTCGTCCTCGAAGATCATGCGGCGGTAAGCGTGCTGGAAGCCCTCGTTGATGTTCTGGCAGCTGACGAAGGCGAAATTGACCGGCCGGCGATCATTTACGGCCGGGGCGGTGATCGTCCGCCCGATCCGGCTGCCATTGCCTTCGGCGTCGGTGAATCGATACCAGTAGACTCGTGCCGGCCGCAGTCTTCCGACCAGGACGCGGCAGGTCCAGTCCGAAGCCGCCGAAACGGTGGCCCGCGCCGTCGCGATGACGCGCCGGAAAGCTTCATCCTCGGCGATCTCGACATTGAGCTGGTGCGTGTCCCCGCTGTCGAACGGCCGCCGCGTCCACAGGATGACGCTGTTGTGCGCCGGATCGCCCGAGGCGACTCCTTCCGGGTAGAGATCGCGCCGCTCGCGCCAGCGCAGGGTCGAGGCCTGGATCGGACCACCCCAGGCCAGCGAGGCCCCCATGGCGGCGGCGAGCTGGACGAACTGGCGGCGGTTCAGCGTCATTTTGGAAGTCTCTTACATGAGGCGCTCGGCATGCCAGCGCAGGTGATCGGCCATGAACGTCGAGATGAAATAATAGCTGTGGTCGTACCCGCTCCGCAGCCGCAGCTGCAGAGGAATGCCGGCCGCGGCACAGGATCGTTCGAGCAGGTCGGGGCGCAATTGCTTTTCGACGAACGCGTCGGATTCTCCGACGTCGACGAGCAGTTCCGGGACTCTTGCCCCGTCCTCGATCAGCGCCACCGCGTCATGGGCCCGCCAGGCGGCGCGATCGTCGCCCAGATAGCCGCCCAGCGCCTTTTCGCCCCACGGCACCTGGCTGGGCGCGGCGATCGGGGCGAAGGCGGAGACGCTGCGGTGACGGCCGGGATTGCGGAGCGCGATGGTCAGCGCGCCATGGCCGCCCATGGAATGGCCGGTAATTCCTTGCCGGGCCATGTCGGCCGGAAAGTTCGCGGCGATCAACTCGGGCAACTCCTGCGTGACGTACGAGTACATCCGATAATTGGCCGCATAGGGCGCCTCGGTCGCATCGACATAGAAGCCCGCGCCCTGGCCGAAATCAAAGGCGTCGTCGTCGGGCACATTTTCGCCCCGAGGCGACGTGTCCGGCGCGACGAAGATCAGCCCAAGTTCCGCGCAGGCGGCGCGAAACTCGCCCTTCTCGGTGACGTTGGCGTGGGTGCAGGTGAGCCCGGAGAGATACCAGACGACCGGGCAGGGCGCCGCCTCCGCTTGCGGCGGCACGAAGACCGAGAAGGTCATGTCCGTGCCGGTCTGGCGGCTGGCGTGCCGGTAGACGCCCTGCGTGCCGCCGAAGCTTTTGTTGGTGGAAAGGGTTTCGAGGGTCATCGGGCCTCCTCCGGCGCGGTGCCGGCGGAGGCCCGGACGCCGATCAATGGAATACGAAGATATAGAGCAGGATGATGATCGGGATGGGAATGCCGATCAGCCACAAAGCAATGCCTTTCATGGGCCTCTCCTCCTTGTCGGAGGCCACAACGAGAGGCCGGGATACGGGTTCCGCCTAGTAGAGCACTACGCTCCTGATGCTCTCGCCCGCGTGCATCAGATCGAACGCGGTATTGATCTCGTCGAGCTTCATCGTGTGGGTGATCAGGGGATCGATCTCGATCTTCCCGTCCATATACCAGTCGACGATCGTCGGCACGTCGGTTCGCCCGCGCGCGCCGCCGAAGGCCGTGCCTTTCCAGGTTCGCCCGGTGATCAGCTGAAACGGGCGGGTGGCGATTTCATGGCCGGACTCGGCGACGCCGATGACCACGCTCACCCCCCAGCCGCGCGACGCGCTTTCCAGCGCCTGGCGCATGACGTTCGTGTTGCCGGTGCAATCGAAGGTGTAGTCGGCGCCGCCCTTCGTGGTTTCGACCACGGCCTGCACGACCTTGTCGTGGCCGACCTCGTCCGGATTGATGAAATCGGTCATCCCGAAGCGTGTCGCCATGGCGCGCTTGGCGGGGTTCACGTCGATGCCGACGATCTGAACCGCGCCGGCCATGCGTGCGCCCTGGATCACGTTGAGCCCGATCCCGCCGAGCCCGAAGACGGCGACGCGGGCGCCGGGCTCGACGCCTGCGGTCCAGATCGCCGCGCCGATCCCGGTGGTGACGCCGCAGCCGATATAGCAGATCTTGTCGAACG
>DATINU010000013.1:0-6226 GCA_035473955.1 Allosphingosinicella sp. | reverse complement strand
CCGCGCCGCGCCCCGCTCCGATTTCGGTGGCGAGCGCCGGCGGCCGCTGGCGGATCCAGCTCGGCGCCTTCGCCAGCGAAGCCAATGCGCGGCGCGCCTGGGGCGCGGTCGCCGGCCGCCTGGCGGGCCTCACGCCCAATTACGTGCGCGCGGGCGCGGTCGTCCGCCTTCAGGCGGGGCCCTTGCGAGACCGTGCGGCGGCGGCGGCGGCTTGCTCCCGGGCGGGCGGCGGCTGTTTCCCGGTCGCCCCTTAACCTTATTTTTGCCCTCAGCCCCTAGAACCGGCCCTTCAACCGGGGGAACCGATCATGGGCGCGATGGAAAGCCTGAACGGCACGGGAGCGATGGTGACGCGCTGGCGGCGCCGGCGGATGTGCGTGCTGATCGCCGAGCATCCGGCGCCGGCCGCGCTGCGCGAGGTTTCCGCCGCGGGCGCTTTCCTCGAGACCAACGCCCGGCCGCCGCTCGGCGCCTCGGTGGAGCTGCATCATCCGGAAGCCGGCGCCATCGTCGCCGAGGTCCGCGCGCTCGCCGACGACGGCATCTCGATCGGCTTTTCCTGCGGCGATCGCTCGGTCGCATTCGCTTTGGCCGCGATCGCCGCCGACATGAGCCGCCCGGCCGCCTGACGGCCCCAACCGGCCGTCACCCCGGCGCAGGCCCGGGTCTCGCCGGGAAGCGCCGAGACTTGTTGTCCTGGGATCCCATGGGCAGGTGCGTAGCGCCCCGCGCTGCGCAGCCGGGTCCGGGGGACAGGGCGACCTGTCCGTTTCGCCGGGATGACGATGCGGCTCAGGCCTCGATCCAGTCCTTGCGCGCGTAACCTTGCGCATAAAGCAGGGCAGTGAGGTCGTTCGCCTCGATCAGGGCGTCCGCCGCCGCCGCCAGCGCCGGCTTGGCATGATAGGCAACGCCGAGCCCGGCCGCCTTGATCATCGGAATATCGTTGGCGCCGTCGCCCACTGCGAGCGTCTCGCCCAGCGGCACGCTTTGTTCGACGGCGGCGTCCTGCAACGCCAGCAATTTGCCTTGCGCACCCACGATTGGCCGGGCCACCGTGCCGCGCAGCTTGCCGTCGGTAACGTCGAGGCTGTTGGAAACCGCGGCATCGAAGCCGATCGCGGCGGCGATCGGGTCGGCGAACAGGCTGAATCCGCCCGACACCAGCAGGCAATAGGCCCCGTTCGCCCGCATCGTGCGCACCAGCGCCACCCCGCCCGGCGTCACCCGGACCCGGTCCGCGAGGCATTGCGCGATCGCGCCGGCGCCGAGCCCCTCGAGCAAAGCCACGCGGGCATCGAGCGCCGCCTCGAAGGCCAATTCGCCCCGCATCGCCCGCTCGGTCACCCCGGCGACCTGGGCGCGGACGCCCGCATAATCGGCCAGCTCGTCGATGCATTCCTGGCCGATCATCGTCGAATCCATGTCGGCGACGAGCAGCCGCTTGCGCCGCCGCCGGCGCGGCTGCACGACCACGTCGACGCCGGCAATCGCGCCCTCCAGCCGCGCCCGAACGCCCTCCGCGGCGCCGAGCAGGAGATCGCAGGCGCTCCCCTCCTCCACCCACTCGTGCGCCGCCGCGTGGCCGAGCGCGTCCGCCGCGGCCGAAATATCGCCGCGCGTCAGCCGCTCCTTTGCTATCAGGGTGGCGATGAATTCGGATTCCACTGGCAAACCCCCGCTGGCGCTTATCGCGGGGCCGACGGCGAGCGGCAAGTCGGCACTCGCGCTGGCGCTCGCGGAAAAAACGGGCGGGATCGTGATCAACGCCGACAGCGCCCAGGTCTATCGCGACCTGTGCATCGTCTCCGCCCGCCCGAGCGCGGCGGAAGAGGCCCGGGCGCCGCACCGCCTCTACGGCTATCGCGACGGCGCCGACGCCTGTTCGGCGGCCGATTGGGCGGCCGATGCGAAGGCCGCGATCGCCCTAGCGCATAGCGAGAACCGCCTGCCGATCCTGGTCGGCGGCACCGGCCTTTATCTGCGCACCCTGCTCGAAGGCATCGCGCCGGTGCCCGAAATCGATCCGGCGGTCCGCAAGGCCGTGCGGGCGCTCCCGGTCGAACGGGCGCACGCCGCTTTGGCCAAGGAAGATCCGGAGGCAGCCGCCCGAATCCGCCCGAGCGACACCACGCGCACGGCCCGGGCGCTCGAGGTCGTCCGCTCGACCGGCAGGCCGCTCAAGGCCTGGCAGGGGGAGAAGGCGGGTGGGCTGGGCGAGGCGGTGGCGCTGCGGCCGCTCGTGCTGCTGCCGCCGCGCGACTGGCTCTACGGACGCTGCGAGGCCCGGTTTGAACAAATCTTTTCCGATGAAGGGATTGAAGAGGTTAATTCCCTGCTGGAGAGAAGATTGCCGGCGCTCGCCCCGGCGATGCGTGCGATCGGCGTGCTGGAGATCGCGGCCTTCCTGCGGGGTGAGGTGACCCGCGAGCAGGCGCTTGCCGCCGGCAAGACCGCGACCCGCCAATATGCCAAGCGCCAATATACCTGGTTCCGCCGCCAGCCGCCCGCCGCCTGGCCGCGGCTTGAAGCGCCGCTCGATTGCGCCGCCTTGCCCAATGCCCTAGCCCTACTGGGCTGCTGAAGGGGGGCGCATGCGCGTCTATTTCGATGCCGATGCCGATCTGGACCTGGTCCGCGCCAAACGGGTGGCGATCCTCGGCTATGGCAATCAGGGCCGCGCCCAGGCGCTGAACCTCAAGGACAGCGGCGTCGATGTCGTCGTGGCGCTCAGAGGGGATTCGGTGCGCCGTGCGAGCGCACGGAGCGACGGTTTTGACGTCATGACGGCAGCAGAAGCTTCGGCGGGGGCCGATCTCGTCGTCATGCTCGCCGCCGACGAGGATCATGGCCGCATCTTTGCCGAGGAGGTGGCGCCCAATTTGCGCGAGGGCGCCGCCCTCTCCTTCGCCCACGGCCTCTCGATCCGCTTCGGCCTGATCGAGCCGCGAAGCGACCTCGACATCTTCCTGGTCGCGCCCAAGGGCCCGGGCACCGCGCTCCGCCACGATTTTACCAGGGGCTCGGGCCTGATCTCGCTGTTCGCCGTCCACCAGGACGCAAGCGGCGGCGCCGAGGCGTTGGCCCTCTCCTATGCCGCGGCGATCGGTTCCGGCCGCGTCGGCATCCTCCCCACCAGCTTCGCCGAGGAATGCGAGGCGGACCTGTTCAACGAGCAGGCCGTGCTCTGGGGCGCGATCCCCGAGCTGATCCATGCCGGCTACGAGACGCTGGTCGAGGCCGGCTTCTCCCCGGAAATCGCCTATTTCGAATGCCTTACCGAAGTGAAGCTGCTCGCCGATCTGATCTATGAGCGCGGCATAGCCGGGATGCGCGAGGCGATCTCCAACACCGCCGAATTCGGCGCGCTGAAGGGCGGCAGCCGGATCGTCACCGCCGAGACCCGCACCGAGATGCGCCGCATCCTGCGCGAGGTGCGCGCCGGCCACTTCACTCGCGACTTGCTCGAGGATGCGGCCGCCGGCTATCCTCGGCTGAAGGCGTCGCGCCGGCAGTCCGCTTCGCATCCGATCGAAGAAACGAGACGCAAGATCATGGAATTGAAGAAGGATTAATGAAGGTGCGCTGGCTTCTCGCCGCTCTGCTCCTGCTCACCGCCGCCTGCTCCTCCGCGAGCGCCGGCGGCAATGAGGCGAACCCGTCGTTGGGCCCGGACCGGGCGGCGGCCGGCCGCTATCGGCTGCACGAGGGCCCGGACGTCGCCTCGGGGCTCGAGCTGCTGCCGGACGGGCGCTTCCGCTATTTCCTGGCCGCGGGGGCGCTCGACGCGCGCGCCGAAGGCCGCTGGAGCAGCGACGGCCGCCGGGTCATGCTCGACACCGAGCCGCGCCCCACCCCGCCCGTGTTCAGCGCCGGCCCGGTGACGCGGAGCGACGAAGCGCCTCTGGTCGTCTTCGTGAAGGGGCCGGACGGCAGGGGCCTGTCCAGCATCGACGTGCGCCTCGGCTTCACGGACGGCCGCATCGTCGAGGGCTACACGCAGGATTATGGCTGGCATTATACCGAGGCGACGCCGCCCGGCACGCCCGCCTGGGTCGAATTGTCGCTCGGCATGTACGGCATAGCGCCGCGCCGCTTCCCGCTCGACGCCGCCGCCGGCAACCATTTTTCCTTCCTTCTCACCCCGAACGATCTCGGCGTGGTCGATTTCCGCGCACAATTGCTCGACATGACCGGGCGCGACCTCGTCATGACCCGCGACGGCGCGACGTCCACCTACAGGCGGGAGAACTAACCCCCTCGGAACTCAAAGGGAGAGACGAAATGGCGAAGGTGCTTTGCGTGCTCTATGCCGATCCGGTCGACGGCTATCCTTCATCCTATCCGCGCGACGATCTGCCGCAGCTGGAGCGCTATCCGGACGGGCAGACCCTGCCCACCCCGAGGGCGGTGGATTTCCAGCCCGGCGCCCTGCTCGGCAGCGTCTCGGGCGAACTCGGCTTGCGCAATTATCTGGAGGGCAACGGCCACACGCTCGTCGTGACCGCCGACAAGGACGGCCCCGATTCGGAATTCGAACGCGAGCTTGAAGATGCCGAAATCGTCATCTCCCAGCCCTTCTGGCCGGCCTATCTGACGCCCGAGCGTTTCGCGAAGGCGAAGAACCTGAAAATGGCGCTGACCGCCGGCATCGGCTCCGACCATGTCGATCTCCAGTCAGCGATGGAGCGCGGCGTCACCGTCACCGAGGTCACGTTCTGCAATTCGATCTCGGTCGCCGAGCATGTGGTGATGATGATCCTCTCGCTGGTCAGGAACTATCTGCCCTCGCACCAGGTCGTGCTCGACGGCGGCTGGAACATCGCCGATTGCGCCGCCCGCTCCTACGACGTCGAAGGCATGCATGTCGGCACCGTCGCCGCGGGGCGGATCGGCCTCGCCGTGCTGAAGCGGCTGAAGCCGTTCGACATGCACCTCCATTATTACGACCGGCACCGTCTCCCAGCCGAGGTCGAGGCGGAGCTGGGCCTCCATTGGCACGACAGCGTCGAGGAGATGGTCGGCCGGTGCGACGTGGTCACGATCAACTGCCCGCTCCACCCGGAGACCGAGAACCTCTTCGACGCGGCGATGCTCGCGCGGATGAAGCGCGGCGCCTATCTGGTGAACACGGCGCGCGGCAAGATCGCCGATCGCGACGCGGTCGCCGCCGCGCTCCGCTCCGGCCAGCTCGCGGGCTATGCCGGCGACGTCTGGTTCCCGCAGCCCGCGCCGCGGGACCAGCCCTGGCGGACGATGCCGCATCACGGCATGACGCCGCACATTTCAGGCACCTCGCTTTCGGCGCAGGCGCGCTATGCGGCCGGGGTGCGCGAGATCCTCGAATGCTATTTCGAAGGCCGGCCGATCCGCGACGAATATCTGATCGTCGAGGGCGGCGCGCTCGCCGGCACCGGCGCCCACTCCTATTCGAAGGGCAATGCCACGGGCGGCTCGGAGGAAGCGGCGCGCTTCAAGGGCTGACCTAGTAATATCCCGGTAACATGCTAGCCTTTCTCCCGAACGGCGGGAGGGGGCTCGCTTGCCGGACGGGGGGATCTGGGACCAATATTGGCATTACGACCGCATTGCGTCGTGCTTCGACGGTGCGGGCGACGCCAATTATGGCGAGAGCGTCGCCGCCGGCTGGCGCGCCTTCTTCGCCGATCTCGCCAGGGGCGCCTGCATCCTCGATCTCTGCACCGGCAATGGCGCCGTCCCCCTGATCGCCGCCGGGGACGGGCGCGCCAGCGCGATCGTCGCGGTCGACCGGGCCGCGATCGATCCGCCCGCCTTCGTCAGCCGCCACGCCGCGCTCTACGCCGCGGTGGCTTTCCGCGGCGGGGTCGATGTCGAAGCGCTGCCGCTGCCCGACGGCGGCTTCGACGCCGTGACCAGCCAGTACGGCATCGAATATTCCGATCTCGGGAAATCCTTGCCCGAGGCGGTGCGGATGCTCGCGCCCGGCGGCCGGATCCGCTTCGTCGTCCACGCCGCCGACGGCGTCGTCGCGCGCGACGCGAAGGCGGTGATCGTCGATGCGAACCTGCTGCTCGACGAGATCGATCTTCCGGGCCACGCCGCCCGCTGCTTCGGGGCGGTGCTCGCGGCCGAGCGCGGCGGCGGCGAAACCGCTTTGGCGGACAGCAGCTTCGCGGCGTTTCAGGAGGCGCTCACCCGCACCGCGGACGGCATCGCCGCGGCGGCGGACCGGACGATGTTCAGG
>DATINU010000012.1:0-11947 GCA_035473955.1 Allosphingosinicella sp. | reverse complement strand
TGGCTCTTCTCGATGAGGAGATGCGTGGCGCCGCGGGCGGCGACCTGCGGCGAGTGGGTGACGACCAGCACCTGGCCCTTCTCGGCGAGCCGGTGCAGCCGCTCCCCGATCGCGCTGGCGACGGCGCCGCCGACGCCGCGGTCGATCTCGTCGAAGATCATCGTCGTCGCCCCGCCCTCCTCGGCGAGCGCGACCTTCAGCGCCAGGATGAACCGCGAGAGCTCACCGCCCGAGGCGATCCGCACGAGCGGCCCGAACGGCGCGCCGGGATTGGTCGAGACCTCGAACTCCACCCGGTCGCGCCCCGCCGCGCCCGGATCGGCCGGGGCGAGCACGGTGCGGAAACGGGCCTGATCGAGCTTCAGCGGCGCCAGTTCGGCAGCGACCGCGGCGTCGAGCCGCGCCGCGGCGGCGCGGCGGGCCTCGCTCAGCGCATCGGCGGCGCGGTCATAGGCGGCGCAGGCTTCGGCCAGCTCGGCGCCGAGCGCCTCGATCCGGTCGGCGCCCGCGTCGATCCTGCCGAGCTTCGCTTTGAGCTCGTCGAGCAGGCCGGAAAGCGCATCGGCCTCGATCCGGTGCTTGCGGGCAACGGCGCGAATCTCGAACAAACGCGCCTCGGCCTCGTCGAGCCGCTGCGGATCGAAGGTCAAAGCCTCGGCGGCACGGGCAAGCGCGTCCTCGCCGTCCGCCGCCTCAATCACGGCCCGGTCCAGCGCGGCGAGCGCCTCGGCGAGCGCAGGATGTTCGGGCGCGATCCGGTCGAGCCGCCGCGCCGCCTGGCGCAATTGGGCGAGGCCGCCTTCCGAACCCTGCAGCAACGCGGCGATCATCGCCAACTCGTCGCCCAGCCGGGCGCCCGCCTGCATGGTCGAGCGCAAGCCGGCGAGATTGTCCTCCTCGCCCCGCTCCGGCGCGAGGCGGGTCAGCTCCGCAACCGCATGCTCCAGCCATTCGCGATCGCGCCCGGCGGTCTCCGCTGCTTCGCGTGCTTCGGCAAGCCGGTCTTCAAGCGCGCGAACCCGCTGCCACGCCGCCCCGGCCTCGACCGCGTCGATCCGGCCGTAAGCGTCGAGCAGGGCCCGGTGACCGCGCGGATTCAGCAGGCCGCGATCGTCATGCTGGCCGTGAATTTCGACCAGCAGGGCACCGAGCTCGCGCAGCATCCCGGCCGAAACCGCCTGGTCGTTGACGAAGGCGCGGCTGCCGCCGTCGGCCTTGGCGAGGCGGCGGATGACGAGCGGCTCGCCCGGCTCGCCGGCCAACCCGTTCTCGGCCAGCAAGGCGCGGGCGGCATGATCCGCCGGGAGATCGAAGGCGACGCTGACCACGGCCTGCGCCTGCCCCGGGCGGACCAGGCCGCTATCGGCGCGCGTGCCGAGCGCCAGGCCGAGCGCGTCGAGCAGGATCGATTTGCCCGCCCCCGTCTCCCCGGTCAGCACGCCGAGTCCCGCCCCGAATTCGAGCTCGAGGGTCTCGATCAGCACGACGTCGCGGATCGAAAGGCCGGTCAGCATGGGAGTCGAGTCCGGGACATCGGCTCCTTCTAGCGTCAATCCGCGAGACCGGGAAAGACGCCGAGACGACGCTTCAGGCGCAGCGGCGCACGCGCTCCGGCGCCGAGGCCGCAGTCGGCGTCACCGAACCGGCGTGGCGCTGGGAGAGCGAATAGGCGCGCTGATACCAGCGGCTTTGCGGATAATTGGCGCCGAGCACCGAGGCCGAGCGCCGCGCCTCTTCCGGTACGCCGAGCGCGAGATAGGATTCGGTAAGCCGCATCAGCGCCTCGGGGGCGTGGCTGGTGCATTCGTAATCGTCGACCACGGTGCGGAAGCGGATTATCGCGGCCAGCCACTGCCGGCGACGCTGATAGTAGCGGCCGATCTCCATTTCCTTGCCGGCAAGGTGATCGCGGACCAGATCGATCTTCAGCCGCGCATCGCGCGCATAAGGCGTGTCGGGATAGCGGCGGACCACCTCCCCGAGCGATTCCAGCGCCTGGCGGGTGACCCCCTGATCCCGGCTGACGTCGCTGATCTGCTCGTAATAATTGAGCGAAATCAGATAAAGCGCATAGGGCGCGTCCCGATTGCCGGGATGGATCGAAAGGAAGCGGCGGGCCGCGTCGATCGATTTGGTGTGGTCGCGCGCGGCATAATAGGAAAAGGCGCTCATCAGCTGCGCCCGGCGGGCCCAGACCGAATAGGGGTGCTGGCGCTCGACCTCGTCGAAAATCGCGGCGGCGAGCACGTAATTGCGCGCCTGCAATTTATCCCAACCGGCATTGTAGAGCGTGTTCACATCGCGGGCGACGTAGCGCGTGCCGGCCCTGTCCCCCGCCTTGTTGCCGCCGCCGATGCCGAGCATCGCACAACCGGAAAGTGGAATGAGGCTGGCGGCGGTGGCGGCGAGCAGGATGGAACGGGAAATCTTACGCATGGCGGGCTTCTTAGCTGAGGGTTTGGCGAAGGCCAAGCCGCGTAACGCATCAAGGCGGACGGCGATGAACGGCGCTTTAATGACGCCTGCTTAACCCGCTTTTGCTAAGGCGGCCGCATGCTTCGCGTGCTCACCCTCGCGACCCTGTTCCCGAACGGCGCGCGCCCGGAACTCGGCGTATTCGTCGCGCGGCAGACGCGCGCGCTCGCCGCCCAGCCGGAGGTCGCGGTCGAGGTGGTGGCGCCGCTCGGCCTGCCGGTCTGGCCGCTGTCGCTTCATCCCCGTTACGCGCCGCTGCGCAAGCTGCCCTTGAGCGAGACCGTGGATGGCCTGGTCGTGCACCGGCCGCGCTACCGGATCTGGCCCGGCCCACAGGGACAGGCGGGCACGGCGGCGCGGCTGGCGTCGGCGCTGCTGCCTTTGCTCTGCGCGATTCGGCGTCGCTTCCAGTTCGACGTGATCGACGCCGAATATTTCTGGCCGGACGGGCCGGCGGCGATGCGACTGGCGGACGCGCTTGGCATACCCTTCTCGGTCAAGGCGCGGGGGAGCGACATCCATCTCTGGGGGGCGCGGCCGGCGGTCCGAACACAGCTCATCGAGGCGGGGAAGGCGGCGGGCGGCCTGCTCGCGGTCAGCGGCGCGCTCAAGGCGGACATGGCGGCGCTCGGCATGCCGGACGAGAAGATCGCGGTCCACCATACCGGCGTGGATCTCGATCGCTTCGCGCCGGCGGCCGGCAAGGAGCAAGGCGCGCGGCTGATCGTCGTCGGCCATCTGATCCCCCGCAAGGGCCAGGATCTCGCGCTGAGGGCGCTGGCGACCCTGCCCGAAGCCTCGCTTACCCTCGTCGGCGACGGGCCCGAACGGGCGCGGCTGGAAGCGCTCGCCCACCAGCTCGGCCTGGCCGGACGGGTCCATTTCCTCGGCGCACAGCCGCATGCGGCGCTGCCCGGCCTGATCGCGGCGGCGAACGTGCTGGTGCTGCCGACCGTCTCGGAAGGGCTCGCCAATGTCTGGGTCGAGGCCCTGGCCTGCGGCGTGCCGGTCGTAACCAGCGATGTCGGCGGCGCCCGCGATGTGATCGACCGGCCCGAGGCGGGCCGCCTGGTGCCGCGCGAGCCGGAAGCGATCGCTGCCGCGGTGCGCGCGCTCCTCGCCGATCCGCCCGATCCGGACAAAGTGCGAGAGGGCGCGGCGCGGTTCAGCTGGGATCGCAACGGCGCCGAGCTTGCGGCGCATTTGCGGGAAATTGCCAGCTAGAGCGGCAGCAAGGCGGCGGCGATGCGGCGGCCTTCGCCGCGCAGCATCGTCCAGGCCCGCGCGGCGGCGCGGCTGTCCATCGCCTCGATGCCGATGCCGCGCCCCTCCAGCGCCGCCACGAAGGCGCGCGGGGGGAAGGCCTGGGCCGGGCCGGTGCCGATGATCAGGAATTCCGTCTCCGCGCCGAGCGCCACTTCGACATCCGCCAGGCCGAGTTCGGCGAGTGCCGGAGGCGTCCACGCCAGTGCCCGCTCGGGCGTCAGCAGCACCGCTTGATAGATTTCCCCGTCGACCCGAAAGCCGGTCCCGGCGAAGCCCTGGATCAGCGGGCCGGGGCCAGCCGGGCTCCGCTCAAAGCCGGGGCTAGACCTGGGCTCCGTCATAGCCTTCCTTGCGGACCTGCCCGGCGCGGCTCACCGGATCCTTGGGCCGGAAGCTGTCGGTGGTGACGCGCAGCCAGACCAGCACCGGCGAGGAAATGTAGATCGACGAATAGGTGCCGACGAAGATACCGATGAAGATCGCTATGGTGAGCCCGAAGATCACGTCGGGGCCGAGAATCAGCAAAGCCAGCAATGCCAGCATGATCGAAAGGCTGGTCACCATCGTGCGCGACAGCGTCTCGTTCAGCGAGAGATTCAGGAGCGGCACGATCTCCATCTGCCGCCATTTGCGGAGATTCTCGCGAATCCGGTCGTAGATCACCACCGTGTCGTTCAGCGAATAGCCGACGATGGTCAGCACCGCGGCGATCACGTTGAGATTGAATTCGAGCTGGGTCAGCGAGAAGAAGCCGAGCGTCATCCAGACGTCGTGGAAGAGCGTCACCAGCGCCCCGACGCCGAACTGCCATTCGAAGCGGATCCAGATGTAGATGGCGATGCCGAGCATGGCGAGCGCGATCGCCCAGGCGCCGGAGCTGAACAATTCCTGCGAGACCTTGCCCGAAACCGTCTCCACCGCGTCGAAGCGCGCGTTCGGATAGCTTTGCTGGATCGCGGCGCGGACCCGGCTTGCGGCCTGGCTCGCGGCCGTCTCGCCGCCCACCGGTAGAGGCATGCGGATCGCGATCACGTTGGGGCCGCCGAATTCCTGCAGGCTCGAGCCCTCGCCGGCCACCTCCTCGACCTGGCCCCGCAGCGTATCGAGGCTCGGCGGCTGGCTGAAATGGACGCGAAGCTCCTGGCCGCCGACGAAATCGATGCCGAGATTGAGCCCGCGGGTGAAGACCAGGGCGATCGCCGCGGCGGTGACAATGACCGACAGGATGAGGGCGATGTTCCGCCACTTCATGAAATCGATATTGGTATTGTCCGGGACGAGCTTCAGCAGCTTCATATGTGGAGTTCCTTCGGCCGCGCGCGCCGCACCCAGAGCGCAACGAGCATGCGCGTGACGTTGACCGCGGTGAACACCGAGGTGACGATGCCGATCATCAGCACGACCGCGAAGCCGCGGATCGGGCCCGAGCCGAAATAGTACATGAGCACGGCCGCGATCACGTTGGTGATGTTGGCGTCGAAGATCGCGGTCGATGCCTCGGTGTAGCCAAGCTCGAGCGCATCCATCACCTTCTTGCCCTTGCGCTGCTCCTCGCGGATGCGCTCGTTGATCAGCACGTTGGCGTCCACCGCCGCGCCGATGGTGAGCACGAAACCGGCGATGCCGGGCAAGGTCAGGGTGGCGTTGAAGAAGCCCATGATGCCGATGATCATCAGGCCGTTCAGGATCAGGCCGATCGTCGTGTAGACGCCGAAGCGGCCGTAGGTAACCAGCATGAAGAGGATCACCGCGAAGGTCGCGACGACGCTGGCGATGGTGCCCTTGACGATCGAATCGCGGCCCAGATCGGGACCGACGGTCCGCTCCTCGACCACGTGCAGTTCGACCGGCAGCCGGCCCGCGCTCAGCGAGACGGCGAGCTCGTTCGCGGTCTGCACTGTGAAGCTGCCCGAAATCTGCGCGTTGCCGCCCAGGATCGGCTCGCGGATGTTGGGCGCCGAAAGCACGACGTTGTCGAGGATGATGGCGAAACGCTTGCCGACATTGGCCTGGGTGACACGGGCGAAGGCCTGGCTGCCATTGGTGTCGAAGCGGATCGAGACCGCCGGGATGCCGCTCTGATCGTCAAAGGTCTGGCGGGCGTCGGTGATCCGGTCGCCGGTCACCATCGCGCGGCGCTGCACCGCGATCCGCGCGCCGGGGCCGCCCTCGGCATAAGGCAGGACCTGGGTGCCGACCGGGCCGCGCCCGGCCAGCGCCTCTTCCTGATTGTCGACGAGCAATTTGAATTCGAGCCGCACGGTGCGGCCGATCAGCCGCTTCAGCGCCTCGGGGTCCTGGACGCCGGGCACCTGCACGCTGATCCGGTTCGCGCCCTGGCGGATGATCGTCGGTTCGAGCGTGCCGCTGAAATTGATCCGGCGGTTGATGACGTCGCGGGCGCTGTTCATCGCCGTGTCGATCGCCGCGTCGATCCCGGCCTGGGTCTGGTGCATGACGATGCGGTTGCCGCCCTCGATCCGCACGTCCCAATCGGGCGAGCCCGAAAAGCCGACATTGACCGTCTGGTTGCGGGCGAAGCGGGCCGCCTCGCTGGCCTGGACGGGGTTACGGACGGTGAAGGAAAGGTCGCCGGTCTGCGTCGAAAGATCGCCGATCGCAATGTCGTTGCGGCGCATCTCGCGGCGGATCAGATCCTCCATGCCATCGAGCCGCTGGCGGGCGACGTCGGGGGTCTCGGCCTCCATGAGCAAGTGGCTGCCGCCGGCGAGATCGAGGCCGAGATTGATCCGTACCGCCTCGGCCCAGCGCGGCAGCTCGACGCTCGGCGGCACCACGCTGGGCACGGCGAGCAGCACGCCGAGCACGCAAAGGAGCGTGATGCCGAAGACCTTCCAACGCGGAAAATATAGCATCCTAGTCGTTCGCCGCCTTGGCGCCATAGGGACGGACGTCGCTCAGCATCCCCTTCACGACGCGGACCTTCACGCCTTGGGCGATCTCCAGCTCGACCTCATTGTCGTCGACCTTGGTGACCTTGCCGATCAGGCCGCCGCTGGTCACCGCGGTGTCGCGCGGCTTGACCGCGCTGAGCATCGCCTGATGTGACTTCATCCGGTTCTGCTGCGGCCGGATCAGCAGAAAGTAAAAGATGACGAGGATGCCCAGAAAGGGCGCGAACTGCACCCATGCGGGCGGGCCGCTGGCGGCGGCGCTGGCAGTCGCGGCGAAGGCTGGTGAAGAGAACATCATGTCCTACCTGGAAAAGGGGCGGCGCGAAGGCGCTCGCCTTTGAAAGCGCGGTGCGACTATCATGGGGATCGACGATTGCCAAGGCAAGGAGAAGGGGATGATCATCGTCAAAGGGCAAGCCCGCTTCGGCGCGGGGGAGATCGAACGGCTGAAAGACGTACTGGCGGCGAATATCGCGGCCACCCGCGCCGAGGACGGCTGCGAAGGCTATGTCTATGCGGTGGATATCGGCGATCCGAACCTGCTGCACATTTCCGAGCAATGGCGCGATCAGGACGCGGTCGACGCGCATATGATAGCGTCGCACATGGCCGAGCTGATGGGCGCGCTCGGTGGCGCGAAGCTCGAAGCGATTCACGTCAGCGCCTATGAGGCGCATTTCCTGAAGACCTTGCTCGGCGGTTGAGCCTCAGACGCGCTCCTATTCGTCATCCCGGACTTGATCCGGGATCCATGAACACCGTCGTGGCCGGTTCGGAACAGGCCCGTGTTCATGGATTTCCGGCTTTCGCCGGAATGACGGACTTACTTTGGCCGCAGGATGATCAGCGTCGAGGTGCCGTGGGCGAGCAACTTGCCCTCGGCGGAGCGCAGATAGGCCTCGGCGGTGGCGATCTGGCGGCCCTGGCTCAGCACCCGGCCCTCGCAGCGCACCGCGCCGCCGTCCGGGGCGATCGGGCGGGTGAAGTTCACCTTGGTCTCGACGCTCGTATAGCCGAGCCCTGGCCCGAGCGCGGCGTGGAGCGCGCAGCCGCAGGCGCTGTCGATCAGGGCCAGCGCGAACCCGCCATGGACCGCGCCCAGCGGATTGAGCAGCTGCGGCCCCCGGCGTCCCTTCGAAGACCGCGCGGCCCTCGTCCACCTCGACGAGGCGGAAGCCCAGGGTCTTGCCCATGCCCGGCCCGGGCAATTGCCCCCCGGCCATCGCGCGCAGCACCTCCAGCCCGCTCATTCCGGCGATCCTGTCGAGGGGAAGGACGCCCGCTTCCATCGCAATATCCCTGCCTATTTAAGTTTCGAAAAGAAACTAACACGACGCTATCCAAAGTCAATCCGAGCGCCGCTTGCCTTCAAACGGCGCCCCGCCTAAATGCCGCGCCTTGGTCGGGGCGTAGCGCAGCCTGGTAGCGCATCACACTGGGGGTGTGGGGGTCGCTGGTTCGAATCCAGTCGCCCCGACCAGTCAGAATTCCGGGAGCGCCAGCCCCGCGCGCTCATTGTCCCAGATCATCGCCATGATCCGCCAGCCGAGCTCCGGATCGCGGAACAGCTGGATCGAGTTGATTCCGCGCCGCTCGGGCTGGTCGTCGCCGAGGGCGGCGCGCGCCTCATAGGCGCTCCAGACGTGGGCGATATTGCCGAACAGGTCGATCCGCCGGGCGATTTCCACCTCGTAGAAATCATGCTCGGCGAAAAAGGGCGTGGTATCGACGGCATAGCCTTCGAGGCCCATGATCCGGCATTGCGGCCGGCCTTCCTCGTCGAGCCAGGTCCGGATCTGGCGGGCCTGCGGATGGAAGCAGTTCGCCTGGCGGGACCAGTCGCGCGGGCCTTTGGGCCCCGAGATCATCGCGTACATCTCGTCGACCGCGTCGCCGATCGCGATCCGGTCCAGCGTCTCGCTCATTGGTTCACGTAAGCGGCGGCGAGCGCGATCGCGGCGAGGCCGGCAATGCCGGCCGCGAGGATCGTCAGCCAGCCCGAGGACGAGCGGCCGGCCCTTGGGAAGGCCCGCGGCGGCTCGGTGAGCTGGCGCCCCGGCGCGGGCCGGCCGGCCTCGATCAGCCGCACCGCCCGATCGCCCAGATAATCGAGATGGGGCGCCACCGGCGGAGTCAGCGCATCCAGCCTTTCGGCGCCCTCCAGTGCCGGACCGGGGGCGACGTCGGCGGTCCGCAGGACCAGGATCGGCACGCCATGGGCGGCGGCGCGCTCGCCCTCCCGCTGCAGCCGCACCTTCCCCGCCGAAGCGGCGGAGAGGATTGCGACAAGCAATTTGGCGCGGGCGATCGCGCCGGTCTCATCCTGCCCCGGCAGCAGGTCGCGCGGCGTCAGCCAGCAGGCGAGGCCGCGCGCTTCCAGCGCTGCGCAGGCGGCCTCGGCGACGCTGCGATCGTCTTCCGCGTGGCTGATGAAGATGTCGTGCGCCATCCAGCTCCCTCGCCCTTTTGCTTAGCGAAGGCCCGGCGGACGCTCAACTCCGCTCGGCGCGAAGCACGGGGCCGTAGGCGCGGCCGATGCCGATCAGGGCCAGGCCCAGGCCGAGGAAAGAGAGAATTCGCGGCAATCCCTCCAACGCGGCGGCATCGACGAGAAAGGCTTTCAAGATGGTGGCGGTAAGCAGCAAAAGGCCGGCAAGACGCAGCGCCTTTTCGGGCAGGCGGATGCCGGCGGCGATGAAGGCGATCGCCAGCGCCAGCCAGCCGACCGTGACGAGATCGCCCGAGACGAGATCGCGCGTCGCCGCCGCGGCCAGGACGGCCACGCCCGCCCCGGCGGCCAGCAGAGCGAGCGCGTCGGCGCGCGTGCGCGGGGTTCGCGCGCGGAGCAGCCAGACGAGCGCGCCCGCGGCCAACGCAAGTATCGCGAACACCAGTCCCCAACCCGCGAGCATGAGCAACTCGGGCCGGGCGGCGCGAAGGCAGAGCGCCGGGCCGGCCAGCCCGGCTGCCGTGATCCCGGCCCAGAACAACCCGCCATGGCGCTGTGTCAGCACGAGCCCGGCGCCGCCGAACAACGCGGTCATACCGATCCCGGCGGCGGGCAGCATGGCATCCTCGCCGGTCAAGGCCTGCGCGAGGAGCAGAGCCAGCGCGAGACCCAGCGCAAGCGGCGGGGCGAGCTGCACTTCCGCTTTGGGCGCCGCCAGCGCGAGGCTGGCGGCAGCGAGCATCCCGTAGAGCAGCCAGGCCTCGCCGCCCGGATCGCTGCGCACGACGAGGAAGGCGAGCTCGAACAGGCCGATCGCCAGCGGCTGCACCAACTGCACCTGCCGCCCGTCGCCCGGGCGAATGAAGGCGGCGATCGTCCCCAGGATCACCACGAACATGCCCGCCAGGCGCGCATCCGTGGGCGGCCCGGTGATGAGAGAACCGGTCCAGGCGAAGCTGAGCAGCACTGCGGCGGCGGCCAGCCAGCCCCAACCCCGCCGCCAGGCGACCGCGAACAGGGCTGTGTCTAGCAGGGCGATATAGGCCAGCAGGGGCAGTGCTCCCACATCGGGATCGCCAAGCAGGATCGGGGTCAGGAAGCCTCCGATCAGGCCCGTCGCCGCGGCCGGCGGCCCGTGCCGGAACGAGAGCAGCAGCGCGGCGGCCGTCACCGCGAACATCGCCCCCGCGGCCGCTGCGACATCGATCAGCGCATAAAGAACGTGCGCGCCATAGGCCGTCGCGTAGAGCACCGCGACACCGGCGCCTACCAGCGCCTGCGCGATCCGCGGATCATCCCCCAGCCTGGCATGGGCGAGTTCGCCCAAGGCGAGGAGCGCGAAGCCGAACAGGGCTGCGGCGAGCATCCGCCCCCCGGGCGTCACCAGCCCGATCTCGATCGAGTAGCGGATCAGAAACACCGCTGCGAGGACCAGTGCGATTCCGCCCAGCCAGATCAACAGCCGCCCCGCGAGGAGCCGTTCGAACAGGCCGCCTAGGCTTTCGTGCTCGGGTGCCGAGGACAAGGGCTCGGACGCTTCGGCTTCCGCCGGGCGGGCCAGCCGGTCGATCCGCGTTTCAAGCCGGTCAATCCGGTTTCTCAGCAGCAGATTCTGCACGACCAGCGCGAGTGGGACCAGAACCACCCACGCGACCACCAGCAGAAACGGCAGGAATTCCATCCGCTAGATCCGCGCCAACGGCATCCCCGTCACCTCGCCCGCCCAAATCGCGTGTGCCTGCGCCAGCGCGCGGTCGGCCTCCGCCGCGCGGCCGAGGCGTCGCTCCGCGAGCGACAAGGCGTAGAGCGCCAGCGGATCGTTGGGCCAGTGACGGAGCGAGGCCTGGAGCTGGGCGCGGGCGCCCCGCGCATCGCCCTGGGCGAGCCGCGCGGCGGCGAGGCTGCGCCGCACCGAATACCAGTAAAGCGGCGGATCGCTGCCGAAATCGGCGGCGTTCTGGGCAGCCATGCCGGCGCGATAGGCGCGCTCGGCCGCGTCGAAATCGCCCGCCAGCATCGCCCCCCGCCCCTCCAGCACGCGCTGGAAGATTTCGGCGAGCGCGGTGCCGGCCCGGCCGAGGCCGGGTGCGTCGGTGCCGGTGCGAAGGGACGCCAGCGCTGCCGCCTCGGCGCGCACCGCGGCGGCATTGCCCTGCCGGGCCAATGCCTCGCCGCGCGCGTAGAAACGCAGCGCCTTTTCGAGCGCATTGCCCGGCGCCGCGACCGCCAGCACCTCGCTCACCGGCCGGTGCAGGCCGAGCGTG
This sequence comes from Allosphingosinicella sp., assembly GCA_035473955.1. Classification (GTDB taxonomy): domain Bacteria; phylum Pseudomonadota; class Alphaproteobacteria; order Sphingomonadales; family Sphingomonadaceae; genus Allosphingosinicella. The sequence goes on along the minus strand of DATINU010000012.1, from coordinate 578 downwards.
TACCAAGTCGCCGAGCCGAGCACCCGGGTGCGATTGTCGCCGTGCTCGCCGAGATAGCGCTCGCGATATTGCGCCGAGACGGCGGTCGCGGTGGCGGCGTCGCCCCGCGCCAGCGCGCTTTCGATCGCGAAGTGCATGTTGTGCGCCAGGAGCCCGCTTCGATAGTCGGTGGGTGGCGGCCTGACCCGGCGCTCATAGGCCGCGTCGGCGGCGACCGCGGCGACGTTGACCGCGGCGGCATCCTGGTAGCGGCCGACCCCGTAGAAGGTATGCGACGGCATATGGACGAGGTGGCTCGCCGCCGGCGCGATCCGCCCGAGCCGCTCGGCATAGCGCTCGGCGAAATCCTGCCGGTCGATCCAGTCGGTCAGGTGGATGTAGAAATGGATCGCGCCGCTATGATCCGGATTGCGGGCGAGCACGCCCTCCAGCAGCCGCTGCGGCACCGTGCCCTCGCGCTGCCGGCTGTCGCCCCAGGTCACCATCCGCGCATCGGCGGCCATCACCGCGATCACGTCGTCGTCCGGGAAGCGTGCGGCGGCGCGTTCCATGAAGGCGGCATAGGGCCGGTTGGAGAA
>DATINU010000011.1:0-2044 GCA_035473955.1 Allosphingosinicella sp. | reverse complement strand
GTCGAGGGGCCGCTGGTGGTGCACGTGCCCGTCATCGTGGCCGCGCCCGACCGGATCCTTTTCCACGTCGCCAAAGGCAATCGTGCAGCAGCGGCGCTCGATGGCGCCCGCGCCCTCCTCTCCTGCCTCGGCCCCGACGCCTATATCAGCCCGGACTGGTACGGGACGCCGGACCAGGTCGGGACCTGGAATTATCGCGCCGTCGAGCTGGAGGGCCCGCTTCGCCGCCTCGACGAGGCCGAACTGACGGCGTTGCTCGACGCGCTCAACAACGACCATGAAGCCCGGCTCGCACCCAAGCCGCCCTGGACCCGCGCCAAGATGACGCCCGGCCGCTTCGAGGCGATGCTGAAGGCGATCACCGGCTTCGAACTGACGGTCGAGGCGCTGCGCGGCACCGACAAGCTCGGCCAGCACAAGAAAGCGGCCGAGCGCGAAGCCGCCGCCGACGGCCTCGTCCCCTTCAACCCCGCTTTGGCCGCGCTGATGCGCCCCGAGAAAGATGTCGAATGAACCCGCAGGAACAAGATACGAAAATGTGGCGGAACCGCTTCATCGCGATCAACCTGGTTCGCATCGGCGGCACCGTCGTCGCCCTGCTCGGCATCCTCCTCTGGCAGAGCGACAGCTTCGTCGAGGGCGGCACCATTCTCGGCTTCCCGCTGGCCTTGGCCGGGCTCGCGATCAGCTTCGTCGCCCCGCTCCAGCTGGCCCGGCGATGGCGGACGCCGCCCGAACCGTGAGGCGCTTCTATAAAGAAGCGGCCGCCGACGCGGAGCGCCGCATCCTGCTCGACGGCCGCCCGGTAAAGACACCGGCCCGGACCGATCTCGCCCCACCCACCGCTGCGCTCGCCGAGGCGATCGCCGACGAGTGGAATGCGCAGGGTCCGACGATCGATCCGCGCGCCATGCCGCTCACCGGCCTCGCCAATGCCGCGATCGATCGGGTCGCGCCGGACCGTGCCGCCTTCGCGCTCGGCCTCGCCGCCTATGGCGAATCCGACCTGCTCTACTACCGCGCCGAGGGTCCCGGCCCGCTCGTGGCTCGGCAGACCGAGCTCTGGGATCCGATCCTCGCCTGGGCGCAGCAGTGCTACGACGTGGTCTTCGAACTGGCCACCGGCGTCATCCATATGCAGCAGCCCGGCGAGACGGTGGCGCGGCTCCATGCGGCCGTGGCCGAACACACGCCGTTCCAGCTCGCCGGGCTCTCGCCGCTCGTCACCGTGTCGGGCTCGCTGCTGATCGCGCTGGCCGTGGCCGAAGGCGCGCTCGGCCTCGACGATGCCTGGGCCGCCGCCACGCTCGACGAGCAATGGCAGGCCGAGCATTGGGGCGAGGATGCGGAAGCGAGCGCCGCGCTCGCCGCCCGCTACCGCGATTTCGCCGCCGCCGCCCGTTTCCTCGCCTTACTTTAGGATTCGCTGGGCGCCTCGACGGGCTGGGCCACTGGGGCCGCCGCTGCCGTTGGCGGTGCGGGTACGAACCAGCGCGCGATGACCAGCCCGGCGGCGATGAACGCGACCGTTTCCGAAACGAAGAGATAGACCCAATAGCCCCAGCCGTAATGGTTGAAGACGGGCTGCGCGAGAATTGCCCAGGCGGTGAAGCCGAGCGAGAAGAGCACGACCAGCCGTGCGACCTGCGCGAAGCTGTTGTCGCGACCGACCGCGGCGATGCCGAACGACATCAGCAGACCGGAAACGAGCGCGAAGATCAGGCCCGGAAGCATCATGCTCATATCTTCGGCCGCGAAGCCGCCGGTGTTGAAATGCACGGTCGCGATCGGCCCCTGTCCGTAGAGCGTGGTGCCCTGGGGGGTCGTTGGCGCGGGAATGACATAGGTGCCGGTGCCGGTCTGGGAGAGGTTCTGCGCCAGGCTCAGCTGAACCGCCGCCGCCTCATTGTCGGTCGTCTTGCTGAATGCCATTTCGGAGAGCGGCGTGCCCCAGAAGACGAAGCCGATGAAGAACATGACCAGACCCGCCACGAGCCCGCCGATGACGCTGCGCACCATCTCACCCTCCCTGTTGGTTCAGGGA
>DATINU010000010.1:0-3946 GCA_035473955.1 Allosphingosinicella sp. | reverse complement strand
CGTTGCCGTCGATCACCGTCCAGGGCGACCAGCGGCTGTCCGTCTGGACGAACATGTCGCGCAGCGCCTCCAGATATTCGGCGCGCTTCGAACGGTTGCGGAAATCCTCCTCGCCGACCTTCCAGCGCTTCCAGGGATGATCCAGCCGCTTGCGCAGGCGATCGTCCTGCTCCGCCTGGGTGACGTGGAAGAACAGCTTCACGATGGTCGTGCCGTCGTAGGAGAGGCTCGCCTCGAGCTCGTTGATCTCGTCATAGGCCCGGCGCCACTCCGATTCGGTCGCGAAGCCCTCGACCCGCTCCACGAGGACGCGCCCGTACCAGCTCCGGTCGAAGATCGCGATTTCGCCCGCCGCCGGCATCCGCTGCCAGAAGCGCCAGAGATAATGGTGTTTCCTTTCCTCCTCGGAAGGCGCGGCGATCGGCCAGACCTGATAGCCGCGTGGATCGCATAAGGCGGTCAGCCGCTGGATCGCACCGCCCTTCCCGGCCGCGTCCCAGCCTTCGCAAAGGACGATCGCCTTCTTCTTGTGCACCATGTTGGCCACGCAGAGGTGCGACAGGCGCTCCTGGAGCGCGGCGAGATCGTCCTTATAGTCGCCTTCGTAGGAGGCGCCTTCCTCATAGTTCGCGAGGTCAATCACCGAACCACCCGTGCGCCCTGAGCCTGTCGAAGGGCTTTCCTTCCGTCTTTGCGGCGTAAGGGAAAAGGGCGGGCTTCGACAAGCTCAGCCCGAACGGGCCCGGCGGATTGGCCTATTCCGGGGCAACCGCCGTGGCCGGGTCCTTCGGCGCTGTCCCGGAAGGAGGCACCAACCGGATGTGGAGCTCGCGCAGCTGCTTCGCCGTGACCTCGCCCGGCGCGTTCATCATCAGGTCCTCGGCCTTCTGGTTCATCGGGAAGAGCACGACCTCGCGGATATTGGGCTCACCGGCAAGCAGCATGACGATCCGGTCGATGCCGGGCGCGGAGCCGCCGTGCGGCGGGGCGCCGAACTTGAAGGCGTTGATCATGCCGGCGAAATTGGTGTCGACGTCCGCCTGCGTATAGCCCGCGATCTCGAACGCCTTGTACATGATGTCCGGCCGGTGGTTCCGGATCGCGCCGGAGGACAATTCCAAGCCGTTGCAGACGATGTCGTACTGAAAGGCGAGGATGTCGAGCGGGTCCTTCTGCTCCAGCGCCTCCAGCCCGCCCTGCGGCATCGAGAAGGGGTTGTGGCTGAAATCGACCTTCTTCGCCTCCTCGTCATATTCGTACATCGGGAAATCGACGATCCAGCAGAATTTGAAGGCGTCGTCGGCGATCAGGCCCAGCTCCTCGCCGACGCGGGTACGGGCGGCGCCGGCCAGCTTGGCCGCCTGCGCCTCCTTGCCGGCGGCGAAGAAGATGCCGTCGTCGGGCCCGAGGCCGAGTGCTTCCACGAGCTTGCGCGTCGCTTCCTCGCCGTGATTCTTGGCGATCGGGCCGCCCAGCTCGCCGTCCTTCTGGGTGATGTAGCCGAGGCCGGCATGGCCTTCGCCCCGCGCCCAATCGTTCATGTCGTCGAAGAATTTGCGGCTCTTCCCGGCGGTGCCCGGCGCCGGAATGGCGCGAACCACGTCGCCGCCCTCGACGATCCGGGCGAACAGGCCGAAGCCCGAGCCCCTGAAATGATCGGAGACGTCGCTGATCAGGATCGGATTGCGCAGGTCCGGCTTGTCCGAACCATATTTGAGCATCGCCTCCTTGTAGGGAATGCGGGGGAATTCCCCGGCCGGCGTCACCCCCTTGCCGTTCGCGAACTCTTCGAAGACGCCGGCTAGTACGGGCTCGATCGCTTCAAAAACATCGTCTTGCGTGACGAAGCTCATTTCGAAATCGAGTTGATAGAACTCACCCGGCGAGCGATCCGCCCGCGCATCCTCGTCGCGGAAGCAGGGCGCGATCTGAAAATAGCGATCGAAGCCCGCGACCATGATCAGCTGCTTGAACATCTGCGGCGCCTGCGGGAGCGCGTAGAATTTTCCCGGGTGAACACGGCTGGGCACCAGATAGTCGCGCGCGCCTTCCGGCGAGGAGGCAGTCAGGATCGGCGTCTGGAATTCGGTGAAGCCCCGGTCGATCATCCGGCGGCGGATCGAGCTGATCACCTGGCTGCGCAGCAGGATGTTGGCGTGCAGCCGCTCGCGGCGCAGGTCCAGATAGCGGTAGCGCAGGCGGATATCCTCGGGATATTCGGCCTCGCCCGCGACCGGCAGCGGCAGCTCTTCGGCGGCCGACTGGATCGTGACCAGATCGGCGACCACCTCGATCGCGCCGGTGGGCAGGTTCGGGTTGGCCGCTTCGGGCCCCCGCGACACCACCTCGCCCTCGATCGTCACCACCGATTCGGCACGCAGGTGCTCGAGGATCGCCAGCGGCTCGCTGTTCGCCTTCGCGACGATCTGGGTGAGCCCGTAATGATCGCGCAGATCGACGAAGAGCACGCCGCCATGATCGCGCTTGCGATGCACCCAGCCGGAGAGCTTCACGCGCGCGCCGACGTCGCTTTCGCGGAGTTCGGCGCAGCTGTGGGTGCGGTAGGCGTGCATCGGGATCGCTTTCTGGAGCAAATAAGTTGGGGAAAAGAATGCTGAGGGGCGCTTCGCGTCAGCGAAGGTGCTTTGTCAAGCGCAGACCCGCCGCTATGAAGCCCACCAAATGCACATCCATCCGCTCATTACCGATTCCGAAACGCTCGAAAAACTCTGCGAACGGCTCGCCCGGTCCGATTACGTCGCGGTCGACACCGAGTTCATGCGCGAGAACACCTATTGGCCCGACCTCTGCCTGATCCAGGTCGCGAACAGCGAGGAGGCGGCGGCGATCGATCCCAAGGCGGAAGGGATCGACATGGCGCCGCTGATGAACCTCTTCGTCAACAACGAGGATGTGCTCAAGGTCTTCCACGCCGGCGGGCAGGATATCGAGATCGTCTTCAACCTCACCGGCGGCACGCCGCATCCCCTGTTCGACACGCAGGTGGCGGCGATGGCGCTCGGGCTGGGCGAGCAGGTCGGCTATTCGAACCTGGTCGAGAGTCTGCTTGGCCGGAACCTCGATAAAGGCGCGCGCTTCACCGATTGGGGGCGCCGGCCCCTGGACAAGCGCCAGATCGATTACGCGATCGGCGACGTCACCCACCTCGCCGAGCTGTTTCCCAAGATGCTGGAGCGGCTGAAGCGGACCGGCCGAGGCGCCTGGCTCGATCAGGAGATGGAGCGGATCGCCGACAAGGCCAATTATCTCAACGATCCGGCGCTCGCCTGGAAAAGGGTCAAGATCCAGACCCGCCGCGCGGACGCGCTCGGCCGCCTCAAAGCGCTCGCCGCCTGGCGCGAGATCGAGGCGCGGGGCAAGAACCTGCCGCGCGGGCGGATCATGAAGGACGAGACGCTGGCCGACGTCGCCATGCACCCGCCTTCGGGCCAGGAGGCGCTCGGCAACGTCCGCGGGCTTTCGGCGGCCTGGCGGGGCAACGATATCGGGGCGCGGATGATGGAAGCACTGGCCGGTGCCGAACCGCTGCCGCCCGCCGAACTGCCGGTGCGCGAGGATCGCGGGCCCGGCTTGGGGCGCGAGGGCGCCTTGGTCGCGGACCTGCTGAAGCTGCTGCTCAAGATCCGGGCGCGCGAGAGCAATGTCGCGCCGCGCCTGGTCGCCAAGTCCGAGGAATTGGAAATGCTCGCCGCCGGCCGCCGCGACGGCCTCGCGATCCTCGAAGGCTGGCGCTACGAGGAATTCGGCCGCGACGCGCTCGATCTGGTCGAAGGCCGCCTCGCCTTCGCGATCCTCGACGGCAAGCTCGCCATGACCCGCACCGAAATAGAGGCGGACGCATGAGGATCGTGTTGCTCAGCCTGGTGCTTGGCGCGTGCGTGAAGGTCGAGCCGGAAGCGCCCGTCCCTGCCCTGGACGACGCCTG
>DATINU010000009.1:0-18452 GCA_035473955.1 Allosphingosinicella sp. | reverse complement strand
CTGGATGATCAGAAATTGCCGAAGCGTCGAAGCATGGTCCTCCCAAGCCCGCGGCGCCGCCGCGACCGCCGCTTCGAGCATCGCGCGCGCCTCGTCGCGCCGCCCGAGCAGGAGCAGCGCCTCCGCCTCGGTCGCGGCGCGGTAGTAAGGCGTCTCGGGCTCGTCCGGCTCGCGCGCGATCCGCTCGATCACCGCGCGCGCAATCTCCTCGGCCTGCGCGCGGTCGCCGGAGAGCAGCGAGAGCGTCGCCGCGTTGATCAGCGGATAAGTCGCCGGCCGCAGCGCCGCCGAAGCGCGATAGCATTCGGCGGACTGGAGATAGAAGCGCCGCCGCGCCGCCTCGTCCGAGGCCCTCAGCGCATAATCCTTAAGCAGCCGCCCCTTGACCGTCAGCGCCGCCGGATCGCTATCATCGCGATCATAGCCGGCCGCGGCGAACTGCCCCCACGCATGATCAAGCGCCCCCGCGCGAGCGAGGGCGATGATCGTGGAGAGAGGGGTGGCTGGCATCGGGCTTTCCTGCTCGAATCTTAGCACGAGCGCATAAGACTTCGCGAATTATTCCATACAGGCGAACCATCATGTCCCGCGCAGCCCTCTGCGCGGGACAGTAGCCAGGCAAACGCATCAGGGCGGCGGCAGCGGCGGGCCCAAATTGTTCCCGTCGGGATCGAGGATCACGGTCATCTTCGAGGTTCCATTGGTAAAGTAGACGTCCAGATACATTTGGAATTGGAACAGCTGTCTTTCCGTCGGCCGCGGTCCGGGAATGGGATTGCCGCTAGCGTCCTCGCCTACATCCCTGCCGAGGTCGTCGGCCTTCATGTGGTTGATGAAAGCAATGGCGGAACGCTCATCGGTGTTGACCGAATCGCCGATTGGCATCGTTATATCGAAATCGAGCGCGTCGAAGAAACTCCAGTTTGGACAACCGATTTTTCCGTCCTTGCCCGTAGTGATGAACACGACCGGATCCGTATTCGGTGGCTTGTGGAACTTCCAGTTCACCTCGTCGATGAAGAACACAATGTAGCTTTTGTACTCCCATTCCATATTCTCGAAGCGATAGCCCGATATTGGTGGATACCGAACACGCGCCTGTTCTCCCGGCCTGGGTCGTCTTATCGGCCGCGCATTCTGGGCCAACGCGGTGATAATCCCCTCCAGCACTGCCCTGTCATGGGGGATCGGGTTCCATTTCGAGTGATCGGCCGGATCGTCGCCCGGAGCAACGTAGGGATAGAAATAATGTGTGACTTCGAGTTGGCCGTTCGTGTTCACCCTTACGTAATAAAAATAGACGCTGTGTGGGACATCGTAATAGCCGCCCGTGTTACGCTTTTGCGCGTAGATGCTTCGATCGACAATGCCCGCTTTTGCGGCGTCATCGGCTTGGCTTGCGGCCAGATCGATAATGGCCTCGTAGAGGGGTTTCGTGAAGTCTAGCAGTTCATTCATGATTGTTCCCTTCCTTTCACTCCGCGATGGAGCCCGTACGCGGACATTCCGGGTAAACGGGATAGCGCGTGCGGCCGCGTGACAGCGGTCACGCCGGCGAGGAAGGATGGCGGCCGGAAGGGCTCAGGGCGGCGGTAAGGGCGGCCCCAGATTGTTGCCGTCAGGGTCGACGGGGACGGGCATAAAGCGACCTCCCTGTTCCAGGAGAAGGATGAAGTTGAAGGCCTGTTCCTCGTCTTCGCCCAGCATGTCTCCGGCTTCGCTCCGTGCCATGTGGTTTCGAAACCCTATGGCCGAGGTTTGATATTTGTCGAAGGCCGCGGTCGGGGTGCGTCGCGGCATCTTCACCTTCCATCGGAACGCCTGAAAGAAGGTGTGATTGCAGGTCTTGTGCTGGGTCACCACGATGGGATCAATATTCTCAGGCAACGTCCAGTGCGGATCGTCCACGACGATCACGATATAGCCTCGGCGCCGCCACTTCACCGCATCGAAGCTTTCGCCACAGGCCGGCGGGCAGAACCCCTTAGGTGCCGGTAGGCCGATGGTCGGATCCCAAAGGTCGTCCCGTCGGGCATTCAGCACGAGCTTCTTCACGACCTTCTTGACCTTGCGACGGTTGAGCTTTTTCGTCCCGTTATCATGATAATAGACGCGTAGCCGATTTCGAACGGCGCCCTGCCCGTCTTCGTGGATGTCGCTTAGATAATAGAAATAGATGCAGTGTGGTTTCGGACCCTGCCCGAATGGAGGCACTTCGAACACGCTGTAGTTCGGCGGCGCCGTCTGTGCGGCGAGCCAAGCCGCCGCAGCCGTTTGATCCATGAAGTTCATCGCTTCCTCTCTCTAGCGGGCGGCACGCTCACAGCCGGCGAACAGCGCCCTGCGTGGGTTGGCCTGTGCCCGCAAAGCGGCCATCCCCTGACGAAATTCCTTAACGAGGTCGGTGCGGCGCATCCCCGGTGGCGGCCCCGGTCCCATCAGCAACTCGCATTGGACGATCGTCTGGAAGACGAGCCACTCGCCGTTGCTCGGATCGAGGCCGGTAAGGCGATGTGCCGAGGCCAGCGTTTCGCCAAGGAGCGCCAGCGAGGCCTGACGATCTCCGACTTGCCTGAGCGCCCTGGCAAGACCGTTCTGGCCGGCGGCGAAGTTGAAGAAAATATCGAGCCTGGCCGGATCGGCGCGGTGGAGCGGCGTCAGGATTGCCATTTGCCTTCGACGGGCGTCGAGCGCGTCCCGCCAGGATCGGCTAGCCCAATAGCTGTCAGCGAGATTGGCGAAGGCATTGGCAAGACGCAGCCGGGCCGTGTCGTCGGCAGGCCGCGCCCGACTCGCAGCCCCGAACCAGCGGATTGAAATGAGAAATTGCGTCCGAGCCGCAATCGGGTCGCCGCCGCCGCTAAGCTTCGCAGCGCCGAGATGCGATGCGGCGTAAGCCCGCTCCATCATATAATCCGGGCTCGACGGGCTGGTCGCGACGAGCCGTTCGGCGGCGCTCGAATAGGCTTGGTAAAACAGGCCAGCCGAACGCCAATCCCCGCCCAGTTCATGAAGCCGTCCGAGCCAATAGTCGCTCTGGGCGTGCGCGAAGATCCGGTCTGGATCGTCCGGGGCTTCGCGCAGCGCCGCAGCGGTGATCTCCCGCGCCTCCGTGACGCGAGCGCGGGCAGTCGCCATCTCCGATTGCAGAATGTCCTGTTCGGCCAGACGCTGCAAGACTCGCGCGCGTTGCAACAGGGTCCGAGTCGATCGGTCGCCGCGCCGGATTTGAAGATCGTAGTGGGCAAGAGCCCGTTCAGTCACCGCCCGCATGATCGGAAGCCGACCGACCCCCTCCAGCCTGGGATGGACATCGGTGAGCATGAACTGAACCAGGTCCTCGGCCTCGGTCCGCTGCCGATCCGCCTCGGCGCGCGCACGCAAGGCGAACAACGCCAGGGCGGTCATCGCCAGCAATGCAATCGTCACGCCGATGGTCAGGGCTGTCGCCCGGCGGATTCGCCGCGCCGAGTCGCGCTGCACCAGCGCATCAAGCTTAACCCCGGTGATCCCGGCCACGAGCTTCAACAGGCCCAATTGCGCCCCGTCCCGCCCGCGGCGGAGATCGGTCGCGAGCGGCTCATGCCAGGTGCCGTCCTGGCCGAAGGCGCGCAGCGCCGCCGGGAAGCAATTGGGCGGGTCGCCATCCAGGATCGCGGCCAGGATCGGCCGGTCGGGGTGCAGGCGGCGGAAGGTCTCGATCTCCTCGGCGACCCAAAGCGACCCGGCCGCATGCGGCGAGCACAAAACGATCAGCGCGCCCGACTGGGCGAGCGCCTCGCGCACCGTCTCGCTCAAATCGGTGGCGGCGGGCAATTCCTCGCGGTCGCGGAAGATCGGCCACAGCCGGTCGGGGACGACGCCGCGCGCCGTTTCGGACCCAGCCAGCCGCTTCGGCAACCGATAGGCCTCGAGCCGGCGGTGCAGCCTGCCGGCCGCCGCGGCGTCCTTGTGGCTGTAGCTGAGGAAGGCCGTATAGCGGACCTCCGGGTGCGCAGGTTCGGCCATCGTCCATCCCCCCGGTCGGGGCCGCGCAGCCCCGCCTCTTTCCCCGAGTGAAAGACTGCCAGAATTGAAATGAACCCACAATGATTTGCTACACGGAATCGAATTTTCGCAAGCGTGACGGCCGTCACGCACAGATCATCCGTCAGGTCTGAATGTCTTCGTCGACAAATAGGAGGCAAAGATGACACGACCGGCAAGGCTTTTCCTTCCCCTTCTTCTTTCAGGCTGCGCGACGATGTCGCCGATCCGAACAGCGACGATGGAGGCCGATCCCAGTCTGATCGGGGCGGAAAGTATCGCCCTGCAAAACCAGCTGACGCTCGCCTACACCCGTGTGCGGCCGGCGACCCAGGTCGCCGATGAGCCCGGCGGGGACGACCTCTGCCGTTACATGCTGCCAAGCTATCAGGAGCGCCAATCCTACCAGTATGCGCGCCACGAGGTGCAGGGCCAGCGCGACGCAGCCGCACGGCGATTTCAGTGCCTGTACCTGATCGACAATCCAACCTCCCCGCAGGTTCTTCGGCACGTGCGCGCCGGCATTGCGCTCTCGGATCTCTACTGCGACACCTTCTTCCGCCGAATCTCGAGGCGCTGGAACGAGCGGTTGTTTGCCCGCGGCGCGGTCAACGACGTCGGCGCAGCGATCAGCGCCGTGCTCGGACTAACGGCGGCCGGATCGGGCATCACCGGTGCGGTCGGCGCGGCCACCGGCCTGATCGATTCGAGCTTCCGCAATTACGACAACCTGTTCGTCGTCGCACCGGACCTGCCGGCATTGCAGAATTTGGTGCGCGAGAGGCAACGGGATCTTCGCAGGGAGATTGAAGGCGATCTGCCGACCGACTTCTACGGCGCCGAAAGCCGGATCATCGAATATGCGCGGCTTTGCTCCTATACCGGGATGAAAGGCCTGCTCAACGCTGCGGTGGACCAGTCGATCAACAACCGGACCGGGCCTGCGGCAATCCGGTCAGCGGCGGTCGAGGCGGCCACCCAGAGGGACCGTGACCGGCGGCAAATCGCCGAGCGGCGCGCGGAGGAGCGGGAAGCCGAGGCAGCCGCCGTCGAGCGCGAACGCGCCGCCCAGCAAGCGATCGAAACGCCGCCGCCGGTACCGGCTGCAGTGTCCGATCCGAACTCGAACGGAGCCGGCCCCCCTTGAGGGAGGGAACAATTAGCGCCCCTCCCGGGAGAAACGAAAAGAATCAGGACCTTAACGCCGAAGGTTGCGCAGCCTCCGTCTCCGCCAATGCCTTGTTCGCAAACGAAAAGGCCGGAATCCTTCGATCCCGGCCTTCGCATGTCACCCGCCTGCTGCCTTAGAAGCGGACGGTGGCCCCCGCGTAGAAGAAGCGGCCGCGCACGTCGTAGATCGCGCTGCCGCCGCCGATGCCGGTGAGGCCCAGGGGCGGCAGGCGGTTGAAGGCGTTGTCCACGCCCATGTAGAAATTGAACCGCTCGCCCGCATCGGCGGCCAGCCGGAAGTCGTGATAGAAGACGGCCGGGTAGAAGACGCGATCGGCGAAGTCGGCATTCTCCGGCGGACGGCCCTGCGTCGTGAACACGTCCTCGTAGAAGTTCAGCACCTGTTTGCCGACGTAGCGCAGCTGGTAACCGAAGGTGAACGGCCGCGCGTTGAGCGACATGTTCAACGAGAATTCGTCCCGCGGCGTGCCGAGTTCGAAGATCTGGCGATCGGCGAAATCGGGGTCGGTCGGATCGAGGAAATCGTCGCGCTGGAAGGTGTGCGTGTAGGTCAGTCGCCCGTTGAACGTCCCCAGCCCTTCGAAATTGTGCCGGTAGCTGAGCTCCGCGTCGATGCCCCGCGCGCGCAACGCGGCGAAGTTGAGCGACGACTGGAGCAGGCTCCCTTCCAGGATCTGGAAGGGAATCTCGCCGCGCGGACCGCCGCCCGCCCCCGCCCGCTCGAAGAGCGCGCAATAGGGATTGTCGAGGCTCGCGCTGTCGTAGCACTGGTCGGCGATCGTCTGGGCGGAGACCGCCGAGATGACGTTCTTCACTTTGATGTCGAAATAATCGACCGAAAGCGACAGGCCCGGGATGAAGCGCGGCTGGAAGACGCCGCCCACCGTGAAGCTGTTCGAGGTTTCCTCGCGCAGATCCGGGTTGCCGCCGCTGACGATCTCCAGCGACTGCGAATAGACGAAGTCGTAGCCCGCCGGAGCGCCGGCGGCCGTGCAATTCGCCGCCCGGTTGGCCGAGCCGGTGCCGACGTTGCGCGCCGAGCAGGGATCGGTGAAGCCGGGGGCGAAATTCTGCCCCGGAGGCGTGTAGAGCTCGACCAGGTTCGGCGCCCGCACGGCCCGCGAATAGTTGGCGCGCAGGCGCAGATCCTGGATCGGCGCATAGTCGATACCCGCATTGTAGGCGAAGACGGTGCCGGTCGAGCCGCGATAGTCGGCGACGCGCGCGGCGCCGCTCAGCGTCAGCTCGTGGGCGAGCGGCAGGTCGCGAAGGATCGGGACGCGCAGTTCGGCATAGGCCTCCTTCACCTCGAAAGCCGGCGGGGCGAAGGTCGGGATGGCGTTGTAGAACGTATAGCCGGCCTCGACCAACGGATCCTGCTGGAAGCGGTTCTTCTCCCGCCGGTACTCGACGCCGAGCACGAAGCCGATCGGCCCGCCCGGCAGCTCGAACAGCTGGCTGAGATCGCCCGAAACGAAGGCGCTGCCGACGAACTGCGTGATCCGGCCGACCGAGGTCGTATCGGCGAGCAGATAATCGCGCTGCGCCTGGGTGAACTGGCCGCCGAACGGATTGACCGGAAGGCAGGCCGCGACGTCGTTCGCCAACGTCGCGCCGTCGTCGATATAGCCGATTCGCGCGGCCGGATCGATCTGCGACCGGCAGACGATAGCACCGCCGGGGCCGGTCGCCGCGTCCATGGCGAGCAGGAAGCGCTGGATATTGAGGTTGCCGAGCACGCGCGTGCGCTCGGTGAAGCGGCCGTAATTGACCGACGCCTCATAGGTCCAGTCGTCGTTGAAGGTGCCCCGCGCGCCGAGCACGCCGCGCCAGGTCTCGCGCGTCGCCGTCTCCGAGCGGACGCCGAGGCCGAGCAGATTCTCGCGCAGCGAGAAGCGGGCATCGGGCAACGGCGCCACGCCGCCATTGGCGAGCGTGATCTGCTGGGTGATCAGGGCGCGCGCCTGATCGCTGAGGAAGGGGTTGCTGAGCCGCGGCTGCTCGCGCGCGTCGCCGAGCGTCGTGCCGGTGATGAAGGCCGGGCCGCTCGCGCCCGAGCCATAGGTCTCGATGCGCGCATATTTGGCTTCGAAGAACGGCTCGAAGGCCGGCGAGACTTCGAAACGGCCGATCAGGTTCACGGTGATGCGATCGAGCTGCGGCGAAATCTGGAACTGTTCGCCGCCGCGGAAATTCTCGCCGTTGCCGCCGATGAAATTGCCGTTCGGGCCGAGGCCGACGCGCTGTCCGGTGAGCGGAACGAGAGTGCCGTCCGTGTTGAACTGGAACGGGCAGTTGTAGAGCCCGCCGATCGGATCGGTGCCGCAATTGAGATTGCCGTTGCCGCCGAAGCGGACGAGGCCGCTATTGGTCAACGTCGCCGAGCGGATGTCGCGGAAGAATTGCCGGTCGGGCGTGCCGTCCGCGCCGTTGGTGGCGCCGGCCGGATCGGTGTCGACCACGATGAAGGCGTCGTTCTGGCGCAGGTTCGGGCGGCTGCCGCCGAAATACTGGTCCTGGCGCGCATATTCGACGTTGATCGCGATATTGCCGCGGCCGTCGGCGAAGTTGGTGCCCGCCGTGCCGGAGGCGAAGAAGGCGCCCGCATCGCCATATTGGCTGATGCCGCCCTGCCCGCGCAGCTGAATCCCCTCGAAATCGCGGCGCAGCACGAAATTGACCACGCCCGCGATCGCGTCGGAGCCGTAGATCGCCGAAGCGCCGCCGGTGACGACGTCGACGCGCTGGATGAGGTCGGTCGGGATCGTGTTGGTGTCCGGCGAAACCGCATTGTTCAAAATGTCCGAACCGACATGGCGGCGGCCGTTGACCAGCACGAGCGTGCGCTGCGTGCCGAGGCCGCGCAGATCGAGCAGGTTGAGGCCGGCGGTGCCGAGGAAACGGGTCGAGTTTGATTGGCTGAAGGTGCTGCGCAGCGCCGGCAGTTCGTTCAGCACGTCGCCGACCGAAACCTGACCGGTCTCGAAGAACTCCTCGCCGCCGATCGAGGTCACCGGCACGGTGGAGCTGAGATTGGGACGCCGGATGCGCGAGCCGGTGACGACCACCGCCTGGCCCGGCTCCGCGACCGATCCGTCGGCGGAAGCGAGCGCGTCCGTCTGCGCGTCGCACGTGCCCGCGGCCTGCTGCTCGGGCGTGCAGGCGTCCGGGGTGACCTGGGCGGCTGCGGGAGAAACAAAGGAGAGGGTCCCGACCATCGCGGTCGAGCAGAACAAGGTCAGCTTTTTCATTACGAACTCCAGAACAAGACTCACTCGCCGCCGCCCCGCAGCCGGCTGCCACAAGCTGAATTTCCGTTGCTCATCAAGATGATAGTGATTTCGGAGGTGCAACATTCAGCAACCGTCGTATCTCGGCAACAACTCGTATTAATACCGTAGCTTGGGTTTCCGGAGCCGCTGCCGGGGTGTCGCGCGGGGCCCCGGCGGACCCGTCGCTTGATTTTTGCCCGGCCCGCCCGCAGGGGTGTCGGTCATGTTGAGCCTGCAATATATCCGGGAAAATCCAGCGGCGGTGCGGACCGCGATCGCGCAGAAGAATGTCGCGCTCGATCTCGATGCCTTGCTCGCGCTCGACGGCGAGACGCGGGCGCTCAAGACGCGCGCCGACACCCTCCGTGCCGAGCGCAACGCGATCAGCGACGGCTTCAAGAACGCGGCGCCGGAGGAACGGCCGGCATTGGGCGCCAAGGCCAAGGCGATCGGCGCGGAGATCGGCGAGGTCGAAGGCGCGCTCGGCGAGACGCAGGCCGCGCTCGACGCGCTGCTGCTGCGCGTGCCGAACATTCCGTGGGAGGGCGCGCCGGTCGGGCCGGACGAGACGGCCAACGTCGTGGTCCGGCAGGAAGGGACGATCCCCGCCTTCGCTTTCGAGCCGCTCGACCATGTCGCGTTGATCGAGAAGAACGACTGGGCCGATCTCGCGCGGATCACGCAGGTCGCGGGCTCGCGCACTTATTGCCTGAAAGGGCGTCTCGCCCTGCTCGAGCAGGCGCTGATGCTCTGGGCGCAGCAACGGCTGGCGGCGGACGGCTTCACCTTGATGACCGTGCCCGCGCTCGCGCGTCCCCACGCCTTCGTCGCCACCGGCCATTTTCCGGGGCATGAGGAAGAAGCCTATCACATGCCCGCCGACGAGCTTTATCTCGCCGGCACCGGAGAAATCGCGCTGACCTCGCTGCACAGCGGCGAAATCCTCGAAAGCGACAAGCTCCCCATCCTTTACGCCGGCTATTCGCCCTGTTTCCGCCGCGAGGCGGGCAGCGCGGGCCGCGACGTCCGCGGGCTGCTGCGCGTCCATCAATTCTTCAAGCTCGAACAATATGTGATCTGCCGCGACGATGACGAGGAAAGCGCGCGCTGGCATCAGCGGCTGCTCGCCAATGCGGAAGGGATGCTGCAGGCGCTGGAGATTCCCTATCAGGTGATCGAGGCTTCGACCGGCGACATGGGCAACGGCAAGTTCCGGATGAACGACATCGAATCCTGGGTGCCCTCGCTCGGCAAGTATCGCGAGACGCACAGCTGCTCGACGCTCCACGACTGGCAGGCCAGGCGCGCCAACCTGCGCTGGCGCGACGGGGAGCGGAAGGTCCGCTTCGTCCACACGCTCAACAACACGGCGCTGGCCTCCCCGCGCGTACTCGTGCCGCTGCTGGAGAACCACCAGACCGCCGACGGGCGCGTGAAGCTCCCGGCGCCGCTCAGGGAGCTGATGGGTGGCGGCGACTATCTCTGACGAGGCCAAGCCCAGGCTGCGGCGCTTCCTCCTGGAGGTGCCGTTCCTCTGGGCGCGCTTCTACAAGAGCTTCGGCCGGCTCGGCGAGCGCGGGCCGGAGACCGGTCCCAAGGTGATGGTCATCCCCGGCTTCGTCGCCAACGATCGCACCACGCTCGGCCTGCAGCGGGCGCTGGCCGGGGCCGGCTACCGCGTCGTCGGCTGGGGGATGGGCCTCAACACCGGCGTCAAGCCCGACACGCGCGAGCGGATCGCCGAGCGGATCGAGGCGTTCGGGCAAGGCGGGAAGATCATCCTCGTCGGCTGGAGCCTGGGCGGCGTCTTCGCCCGCGAGGTCGCCAAGCAGCGTCCCGACCTCGTCGAAAAGGTGGTGACGCTCGGCTCGCCTTTCTCGGGCGATCCGCGCAGCAACAATGTCTGGCGGCTCTATGAGCGGGTGGCCGGCCATCCGGTCGACGCGCCGCCGATCGAGACCGACCTCGCCGAAAAGCCGCCGGTGCCGACGCTGGCGCTCTGGTCGAAGCGCGACGGCATCGTCTCGATCCGCTCGGCGCGCGGCCTGGCGCATGAAAGCGACCGGCAAATCGAGGCGCATTGCAGCCATATGGGCTTCGGTGTCAGCGGCCGCGCCTACCCCGAGATCATCGCCGCGCTGAAAGCCTTTTAGGCAAGAAACCGCGCCGCCACCTCGGGCGGCACGCGCAAGGGACGCCCCGTGGCTTTGTCCAGCATCGCCCAGGTGGTCTTGGCGCGGACCCGGACCTTGCCGTCCTCGCCGGTGAATTCCATGTGGCGGTCGAAGCGCGCGCCCTGGGGCGGATCGGGAACCCAGGTGCGCCCGGTCACCGTCTCGCCGGGCGCGACGGCGCGCAGATAATCGATTTCGTGCCGGGTCACGACCCAGATATAGGCATCGACATGCTCCGCCGGGGCGATCGCATACCAGTGCGCGGTCGCGACATCCTGGATCCAGCGCACCCAGGCCGCATTGTTGACGTGGCCGAGCTCGTCAATGTCCTCGTCCCGCGCGGTGATCGCCTTTTCGAACGGCGTCATCGCGCCTCCGCGCCGCCATTCTGCGTCAGGATGAAGGCATAGGCCTCCGCCACTTCGCGCAGCCGCGTCCAGCGGCCGGATTGGCCGCCATGGCCGGCGCCCATGTTGATCTTGAGCAGCTGGAGATTGCGGTCGGTCCGCATCGCCCTCAGGCGCGCGTTCCACTTGGCCGGCTCCCAATAGGTGACGCGCGGATCGTTGAGCCCGCCGGTGATCAGCATCGGCGGATAGGCCCGCCGCGTGACGTTGTCGTAAGGCGAGTAGCTCAGCATGTAGCGGAAGGCGGCGGCATCGGTGATCGGATTACCCCATTCGTTCCACTCGCCGGGGGTGAGCGGCAGGCTCTCGTCGAGCATCGTGTTGACCACGTCGACGAAGGGCACGTCCGCGACCACCGCGCCCCACAATTCGGGCGCCTGATTGACCACCGCGCCCATCAGCTCGCCGCCGGCCGAGCCGCCCTGGATCGCGATCCGCCCGGCTTGCGTGTAGCGGTTCGCGATCAGCCCGCGCGCGGCGTCGACGAAATCGTTGAAGGTGTTGGTCCGCCGGTCGAGCTTGCCGTCGAGATACCATTGATAGCCCATGTCGTCGCCGCCGCGGATATGGGCGATGGCATAGGCATAGCCGCGATCGAGCATCGAGATGCGGTTGGTGCTGAAGCCCGGCGGCGTGGCGATCCCGTAGGCGCCATAGGCATAAAGGAAGAGCCGGCCATTGCCGTTGCGCTCGAAGCCCCTTTTGTAGACGATCGAGACGGGCAGCTGCCGGCCGTCGCGGGTCGGCACCATGATCCGCTCGGTGACGTACTGGCTCGGATCGTAGCCCGAGGGGATGCGCTGGACCTTCAGCGTCTCCAGCCGGTTGTCGGCCGGATGATAATCGTAGACTGTCGGCGGCGTGACCATCGAGGAGTAGCTCAGCCGATAGGCGGCGGGCGCATATTCCGGATTGTTGCTTAAGGCCGCCGTGTAGCTCGCCTCGGCGAAGGGCACGCGGCGTTCGCTGCCGTCATAGGAGCGCAGCCGGACCTGATCGAGCCCGTTCACCCGCTCGGTGAGGACCAGGTGATCGCGAAACGCCGTGACGCCGCGCAGATAGACCGAATCCGATCCGGCGATCACCGTGCGCCAGTCGCCGGGGTGCTCGGGCGAGGCTTCGGCGAGGCGGAAGTTCACATGTTCGTCGTTGGAGAGGATCCAGAGCTTCCCGTGGCTCGCATCGACCGAATAGGTGATCGTCGGCCGCCGGGCCGCGATCAGGGTCAGCGGCGCGGTCGGATTGTCGGCGGGGACGAAGCGGACTTCGTTGCTGTTATTCTCGCCGGTCGAGATCAGGATATATTCGCGGTCCTGCGTCAGCCCGACGTCGACGGTGAACGCGACATTCTCCGTCTCCTCGTAGAGCGTGCGGTCCTCGGTGAGCGGCGCGCCGATCCGGTGCAGGCGGGCACGATAGCTGCGCCACTGGTCGTTGACCTCGGTGAAGACGACGCTGCGGCTGTCGGCGGTCCAGACCGGCTGGCCGATGCCGACCTCGCTGACCGTCTCGACGTCGCGGCCGGTGGAGAGATCGCGAATGCGAAGCTGGAAACGCTCCGAGCCGTCATCGTCCACCAAGGTCGCGGCGTAGCGCCCGTCCGGGCTGATCGCCATCGCGCCGAGCCGGAAATATTGCTTGCCCGCGGCTTCCGCGGGCTCGTCGAAGACGGTCTGCTGCGCGCCCCCGCCGGCGGGAATCCGATACCAGGTCCGATATTGCGCGCCGGGCGTGAACGCCCACCAATAGAGCCAGTCGCCGTCGCGTTGCTGCACCGAGCTGTCGTCCTCGGGAATGCGCCCGCGCATCTCCTGAAAGAGCGTCTCGATCAGCGGCCGGTGCGGCGCCATCGCCGCTTCGAAATAGCTGTTCTCGGCGCGCAGGTAGGAAAGCACGTCCTCGTCGTCGACCGTCGGATAGCTCTGGTCCTTCAGCCAGTGATAGGGATCCTGGATCGTCACGCCGTGGCGCTCGAACGAAAACGGGCGCTGCTCGGCGACCGGCGGCGGCGGAAGCGTGGCGGTGGTGGTTTTGGTCATAGTGTCCCTTGAGGCTTGGCTCCACGCCGCGACCGGCGCGGCGATCAACATCAGGCAGACGGCGATATGGCGCATATGCGTTCCCCTCATTGCGCGGGAAAGCAGGAACAAGGCGGGGCGTCCAGAGGCAATTCGATCAGGCTTGCTATTCCCCGGCGAAGGCCGGGGTCCAGGCCGGCGGTAGCCGGGTTCGAGCGCATGATCTGACGAAAGCGTTCGGCTCCTGGACCCCGGCCTTCGCCGGGGCACGCGTTTGCGTTCCCCCTCTGCATTTTCCTACACCCCCGCATCCATGCCATAATCGGCTCATGTCCGATGCCCGATTCGCCCTCGTTCAATCGATCCGTCCGAAGCCCGCTACGCGACGCGTTCAGGTGACACGCGATCGGGCGAAAGTACGCTATGGCCAGTGCGAACATTGGGAACATTCGCAGGCGGAGCAGGAGGTGACGTACCGCCAACTTCCTCAACTTCCGCGCCGAAAACTGGGCCCGAAAGGGTCGGATTTTTTCTTCCCCAGGGAAGCCGAAACTTCGAAACTTCCGTGCATCTTCGTCCCGCGCCGCGGTCTTGGCGCCGCGTTGTGCGAAGCCTAAAGGAACGCCATGTCCACCCATGAAGCCCGCCTCGCCGCGCTGCGCGAGCAACTGAAATCCGACCGGCTCGACGGCTTCGTCGTGCCGCTGACCGACGAGCATATGAGCGAATATGTCGGCTCCTACGCCCAGCGGCTCGCCTGGCTGACCGGCTTTCAAGGCTCGGCCGGATCGGCGGTGGTGCTGCCCGAGGAAGCGGCGATCTTCACGGACGGACGCTACACGCTCCAGGTCCGCGACCAGGTGGACGGCAAGCACTGGTCCTACCAGTCGGTGCCCGAGACCAGCATCGCCGACTGGCTGAAGGTCCACGCGCCCGACGGCGGCCGGATCGGCTACGATCCCTGGCTGCACACCAAGGATTGGGTGACGAAGGCGAAGGAGGCGCTGGCCGACAAGGGCGCCGAACTGGTCGCGGTCCGCAAGAATCCGATCGACGCGGTCTGGAACGACCAGCCCGAGCCCTCGCCGGCCCGCCTCATCGTTCACCCCGACGCCTATGCCGGCAAGAGCTCGGCCGCGAAACGCCAGGAAATGGCCGACTGGCTGAAGGGTGAGAAGGCCGATGCGGCCGTGCTCGCCGCGCTCGATTCGATCGCCTGGACGTTCAACGTGCGCGGCAAGGACGTCGAGCACACCCCGGTCGCCCTCTCCTTCGCTTTGGTCAACGACGACGGCACCGCCGATCTCTTCGTCGCTTCGGAGAAGGTGGGGGACGACGTCCGCCAGCATCTCGGCAACGGCGTCCGTCTGCACGAGCGCGACGAATTCGAACGCGCGCTGGCGGGGCTCGCCGGCAAGACCGTCGCGGTCGATCCCGAACGCTCCGTGGCGGCGATCTTCGAGGCGCTGGGGAAAGCCGGCGCGCATATCGTCGCGCGTCGCGACCCTTCGATCCTGCCCAAGGCGATCAAGAACGAGACCGAGATCAAGGGTCATCAGGCGGCCCAGGCGCGCGACGGCGCGGCGCTCTCGCGTTTCCTCAACTGGCTCTCGGTCGAGGCCCCCAAGGGCGGCGTCGACGAACTCAAGGCGGCCGCGAAGCTGCAGGGTCTGCGCCAGGAAGGCGGCGACCTGCGCGACCTCAGCTTCGACACCATCTCCGGCGCCGGCCCCAATGGCGCGATCGTCCATTACCGGGTGAGCGAGGAGACCAACCGCCCGCTCGAGATGGACCAGATCTACCTGGTCGATTCGGGCGGCCAATATCCGGACGGGACAACCGACGTGACCCGCACCGTGATCGTCGGCACGCCCACGGCCGAGATGAAGGACCGCTTCACCCGCGTGCTCAAAGGCCATATCGCCCTCGCCCGGGCGCGCTTCCCGGTCGGCACGCGCGGCTCCCAGCTCGACAGCTTCGCGCGGCAATTCCTCTGGTCGGCGGGGCTCGATTACGCCCATGGCACCGGCCATGGCGTCGGCTCGTTCCTCGCGGTGCATGAAGGGCCGCAGCGCATCTCGCCCGTCGGCAGCGCCCAGCCCGGCGGCGACGAGCCCCTGAAGGCCGGGATGATCCTCTCCAACGAGCCCGGCTATTACAAGACCGGCGCCTACGGCATCCGCATCGAGAATCTGGTGCTGGTCGTCGCGCTCGGCAAGCCGGACGGCGCCGACAAGGAGCTGCTCGGCTTCGAGACTTTGACCTTCGCGCCGATCGCCCGCGAGCTGATCGACACGGCCCTGCTCACCGCCGAAGAGCGCAGCTGGGTCGACGATTACCACGCCGACGTGCTGCGCATTGTCGGCTCGCAGCTGGAGGGTGACGACAAGGCCTGGCTCGAAGCGGCCTGCGCCCCGCTTTAGTCTTGCTTGTCGCCCTGGTCGGCCTCGCGCGCCTGGGCCTTGCGCCGCTTGAGGTTCTCGCGAAGCGCGGCGGCGAGCCGCTTCGCTCTTTCGTCGTCGCGCTTGGCCATGGTCCGCCTTGACATTGTCTCGGGGCTACGGCCATAGCGCCGCCTCTTCGCAGAGGCGATAGGCTGCCGTAGCTCAGTGGTAGAGCGCATCCTTGGTAAGGCTGAGGTCGTGAGTTCAATCCTCACCGGCAGCACCATCGCCCCGGCGGATCGAGCGGCCGCGTTCAGGCGATCGCATCCTCGCTCGCGCGCAGTTTGCCGAGCACGTCCAGGCGGACACGCTGCGCGGCCTTGCTGGCGAACAGGGTGGCAAGCTCGCGGTGGCGATCGGCGGCGGCTGCGGTGACGGCGAACCGGGCTCTGCGCTGCTCTTCCGCGGCCCGCCGCGAATAATATCGGAAATCCGATTCCATAATGTCGTGCCTCCCCTCCGACTCGGGTGGCTTAACACAGGATTTAGGAGAATCCGAATCGGACCCAATCCCGTAGAAAGACGGCATCGGCGAGGGGCTCAGGAGTCGCGCGATTTGCTGACGATCATCTCGAGCACGGCGGGGTGGAGCGGCCGTTCGAACGCGCAGCCGATGATATAGCCCTTCACCCACGCGACCCTGGCCTGGATCGCCTCCAGGCCCGGCAGGCGCAGCCAGACGTCGGACCCTTCACTCAGCACGAGATGGGTGGAAGCGCGGAAGCCGTGCGTGGAGAGATCGAGGATCTCAACGGCCACGCCGTGCGCGCCGCGCTGTCTGAGGCCGGCGCCGAGCTCGACCGGGACACGCTCCGAGACCCGATCCTGCGGCTCGAGGTCGCGCACCGGCGGCGGCGGGAATTCGGCGAGGCCGATCGTACCGCTGATCGCCGGCCCGACCGACTCGGCCGAGCGCAGGAACCATTCCGGGCTCCAGGGATCCATGGCCCGGCCCTCAGTCGCTTTCCGGAATGTTGAGGCCCACCGCTATGCCCCAGGCCTGCGCCATCTTGCGCTCGTCGGCGGTCCAGCGCGGCGCGACCGCCGGCCGGTTGTAGCCCTGCGGCGCGGCGGGAACGCCGCGGCCGAGCTGGACGAGCACCTCATGCTCGTCGATCGCGTAGAGGAATTCGAGACCGACCCGATCGTTGCCGGCCCAGGCGACCCGCGCCGGCACCGAAATCTTGCCGCGCACGAACACCACCTCGGTGCCGACCGCCGGCACTTCGAGGCACTCGACCAGCGCGCCCTTGCGCGAAAGATCGCGCAGGCGGGCTTCGATCTCGCCATATTTGGTCTGCAGCTTGGCGGCCAGGAGGACGCGGGCGCGCTTGGCCGAACGCTTGCCTTCGGCCGCCTTGCTCTGGAAGTTCTCTACGCCCATTTTTCTCTTTCCCAGCTGGTCCTGGCTTCGCGTAACTTAATGGACCTAAATTGTAGTAAACACTGGCGAGTTATTTGCGACGCGAAGATCGCCGTTGACGACAGGGCGACACCCTCTCATGTCCGCGCCATGCGCTTTTTCTCCGACAATGCCGCCCGCGCCTGCCCCGAGGTGATGGCCGCGCTCGTCGAGGCGAACCGGCTCGACACCGCCTATGACGGCGACGCGTGGAGCAAGCGGCTGAACGCGGCCTTTTCCGAACTGTTCGAGCGCGAGGTCGAGGCGCTCTGGGTGGCGACGGGCACGGCCGCCAACAGCCTCGCGCTGGCCGCGCTCTGCCCGCCTTACGGGCGGATCGTCTGCCATCGCTCCGCCCATATCGAAGTCGACGAGTGCGGCGCCCCGGAATTCTACACGGGCGGCGCCAAATTGCTGCTCGGCGACGGCGAGGCCGCCAAACTGGCCCCCGAAACAGCCGGCGATTTGCTGGCGGGCCTGGGCACGGAGGTCCACCATCCGCCGCCGAGCGCGCTTTCGATCACCAACGCCACCGAATATGGCCGCGTCTACACCGCCCCGGAGACTGCTGCGCTCGGCGAACTCTGCAAAGAGAAAGGCCTTCGCTTCCATGTCGATGGCGCGCGGTTCGCCAACGCCGTGGCGAGCACGGGCGCGTCGCCGGCCGAACTGAGCTGGCGGGCCGGGGCCGACGCCCTCTCCTTCGGCTTCACCAAGAATGGCGGCCTTTCCGCCGAGGCGCTGATCCTGTTCGATCCCGCGCTGGCCAAGACCGTGCGCTACCGGCGCAAGCGCGCGGGGCACTTGCTGTCCAAGGGCCGCTATCTCGCCGCGCAATTGCTGGCGATGCTGGAGGACGATGTCTGGCTCCGTAACGCCCGCGCCGCCAACGCGGCCGCCACCCGCCTCGCCGAAGGCGCGGGGCCGACGCGGCTGCTCTACCCGGTCGAGGCCAATGAGCTGTTCATCAAGGTGACCCAGGCGGACGCCGCGTCGCTGCGCGCCCAGGGCTTCGATTTCTACGATTGGGCGCCGGGCGAGGCCCGCTTCGTCACCGCCTGGGACAGCGATCCGGCGGAGGTCGACGCGCTCGCGGAGGCGATCCGCGCGCTCCCGGCTTGACCAAGATATAAAGACTTCTTTATATCTGCATATATGGCGGTTCCGACATCCGATCAGGCGGGCTTCCGCGATCCGAAGGTCATCATCCCCTTCCTCCTGATCACGCTCATCTGGGGCTCGACCTGGATCGTGATCAAGGATCAGCTCGGCGAAGGGGCGGCGATCGCGGTGCCGCACGTCTGGTCGGTCAGCTATCGCTTCTTCATCGCGGGCGCGGCGATGATGGCGATCGCCTGGCTGCGGGGTGAAGGGATCGGGCTTGCCAAAGGCGGCCACGCCCTCGCGCTCGTGCTCGGCACCTTCCAGTTCGTGGTGAACTACAATTTCGTCTACGCTTCCGAGCGCTACATTACCTCGGGCCTGGCGGCGGTGGTGTTCGGCCTGCTGGTCGCGTTC
>DATINU010000008.1:0-12271 GCA_035473955.1 Allosphingosinicella sp. | reverse complement strand
GCCAGCCGCTTCGAAAGCCGCAGCCGCGCCGCGACCGAAGCGGCGGTTTCGGGGTCGGCGGGGAGCAAGGCGGCGAGCCGGCGGATCGCGGCGGGCTCGACCCCCGCCGCCTCCTCCGCGGCGACCAGGGCGTGAAGCCGCGCCGCCGTTTCGATTTCAGGAAGGACCGGGCGGAAAATGCGCTGCCCGATCATCAGCGTAACGGTCGGCGCCGGATCTGGGAGGGCGAGCAGCTTCAGGACCTCATCGGCGATCCGCTCGCGGGAGAGCGCCATCAGATCGTTGGCCCGTGCGGCGCAGGCCGCCAGCCCCGCCTGGTCCGGCGCGCCCGTCCCGAAGCGAGCGTGAAACCGGAAGAAGCGCAGGATGCGCAGATGGTCCTCGGCAATCCTCTGGAGAGGCTCGCCGATGAAACGGACCTTGCGCGCCTCCAGATCGGCGAGGCCGCCGAAATAGTCGAATATCTCGCCGCTGACCGGGTCCGCGGAGAGGGCGTTGATCGTGAAATCGCGGCGGGCCGCGTCCTCGCGCCAGTCTTCGGTGAAGGCGACGGTCGCGCGGCGGCCGTCGGTGGAGAGGTCGCGGCGGAGCGTGGTGACCTCGACGGGGGCGCCGGCGGAAACGGCGGTGACCGTGCCATGGGCGAGGCCGGTCGGCACCGCCTTGATCCGCGCCTTCTCCAGCCTCGCGATCACCGCTTCGGGCGCGAGCGTGGTGGCGAGATCGACGTCGCTGACCGGAAACCCGAGCAAGGTATCGCGAACGCAGCCGCCGACATAGCGGGTCTCGCCCTTGTCCGCGCCCAGCGCCTTCAGCAGGCGCTCCATGCCGGGCCGGTCCCGCCAGGGCGCGCCGGGAAGAATCATGCCAGCACCAGCCGCCGGCCGAGGTTCACGATCATCGCCGCGGTCGCTCCCCAGATTCGCCTGCCTTCCCAATCGATCTCATAATAAGTCCGCTCCCGTCCGCGCCAGACGGCATGGCGGACCTGCTGATGCGCGGGATCGAGGATATAGTGAAGCGGCGCCTCGAACACCGCCGCCACTTCGCCCGGATGCGGCGTCAGCGGCAGATCGGGCGGGACGATGCCGAGCACCGGCGTTACTTCGAAGCCGGTGACCGTCCGATAGGCGTCGGCGATGCCGATCACCTCCACGGCACTGGGGGGCAGGCCGATCTCCTCCTCGGCTTCACGCAGCGCCGCCGCGATCGGGCCGTCGTCGCCGGGATCGATCCGCCCGCCGGGGAAACTGACCTGGCCCGGATGCTTGCGCATCGTTTCGGGGCGAAGGGTCAGGATCACGGTCGGCTCGGTCCGGTCGACGACAGCGACGAGAACAGCGGCCGGGGTGATGGTATCGCCCTCAATTTCCTCCTCGAGCACGTCGGAGCCGATCAATTCGGGGCTTTCGCGGTGCCCGGCCTCCAGTGCAGCGCGGAGCGTGTCGGCGAGGCTCATCGCGCCGCCTCGATCGGGAAGAAGGCGCCTTTGCTCCAGACGCCGGGCGGATCGGCGCCCTCGGCCAGCGCGATTTCGGCCAGCTCGTAATAAGCGGGGCGGACGACCGAAGCTTCGAGCCCGCCACGGACCTCAAGATAGGGGTGATTGCCGGCAAAACGGAGCGGATGGTCCGGCCCGGCGACAACCATATCGCCGGTGTTGAGGCGGAAGGCGAGGTTTCGGGCCCTGCCCGCGCCCTCGCTCTTGACCTCGACCGCCACGAACGGGGCGTCCTCCACTGCGATGTCGAGCTTCTCGACGGGCGTCACCAGCACGAAGCTGCCGTCCGGCTCGCGGCGCAGGATGGTCGAGAAGAGCCGCACCATCGCCTGCCGGCCGATCGGCGAGCCCTGGTGGAACCAGGTGCCGTCGCGCGCGATCCGCATTTCGCTGTCGCCGCAATGGCTCGGGTGCCATTTCTCGACCGGCGGCAGGCGCTTTTCCTCGGCCAGCCGGGCAATGTCGGCGAGGCTGAGGCCGGAAAGATCGTCGGGGACGGGCGCCATCGGCATGGGGCGCATGTAGCCACCTGACTCGCCTTGCGCAAAGCGGGCCGCTATTCGCCGCCCCATGAAAACGGCCATCGTCACCGGGGGCGCGAAGCGGATCGGCGCCGAGCTCGTCCGTGCGCTCGCTACGGACGGCTGGCATATGCTGATCCACTATCATAATTCTCGGGCGGAAGCCGAAGCGCTTGCGGTGGAGACCGGCGGCAGCGCCGTCTGCGCGGATCTGGCCGATCCGGGCGCAGCGGAAGCGATCATCGGCGCGCTGGAGGGTCTCCCGCCGGCGCGGCTGCTCGTCAACAATGCCGCCGTCTTCGCGCATGACGCCATCGGGGATTTCACCCCGGAAAGCTGGGCCGCCCATCTGGACGTCAATCTGCGCGCGCCGGCTTTTCTTTCGCGCGCGTTCGCCGCGCATGCGCTCGAGGGGCTGATCGTCAACCTGCTCGATGCGAAGCTGGCTTCGCCCAATCCCGATTTCTTCAGCTACACGATCTCGAAGATCGGCTTCGCCGGCCTCACCGAGCTTTGCGCCCGCGCTTTCGCGCCGAACATCCGCGTCAATGCCATCGCCCCCTCGGTGACAATGGTCTCGGGCCCGCAAAGCCGCGCCAATTTCGACAAGGTCCATGCGATGAACGCGTTGGAGCACGGCGTCACGGTGGAGGAAATCGTCGCGGCGCTGCGCCTCATCATCGCCAGCCCAAGCATGACCGGCCATACGATCCTGCTTGACGGCGGCCAGCGTTTCCTTTCCCTGCCGCGCGACGTGCAGTTCCTGGAGCCGAAATGACGCAGAATATCGCCCAGCTGGACGGCCTCGTGCCCGATCGGCTCGCGCCGAAGACGCGCAAGATCGTGCTCGAGGGTTACGACCTGCCGGTCGATATCGGCTTTCACGAGTTCGAGGTGGGGACGCCGCAGCGTCTGTCGGTCACGGTCGAGGTCTGGGTCGACGAACGCAGCTTCGCCGCCTCGGACGAGCGGGCCAGCGCCTGGGACTATGACTTCCTGAGGACGGAGATCGGCGCGCTCGCGAGCGGGCGCCGCTTCAACCTGCAGGAAACCTTCGTGCGCGAGGTCTACGATCTCGTCGCCGCCCGCCGCGGCGTCACCGCCCTGCGCGTCTCCACCCGCAAGCCCGATATCTATCCGGACTGCGCTGGCGTCGGCGTCGAGCTTTCGTCCTTCTAGCGCGGGCTAGCGCCGTGCGCGCGTCCGCGCGCAAGCCCCGAGCCCTTCGATGATCACTCGGTAATCGGCCTGGATGGCGCGGACCTCGTCAGCGCTCGCCTCGTGCAGCACGTCGCCGGGCAGACGCTGGGGCAGGGTGCAGGCGAGCCGGTACCAGAGCAGGGTGTCGGGCGCCGGCGGGGCGGCCGCTTCATCGACCATCTCGGACAAAGCGACCGCCCAGCGCGGCTGCTCGCCGGGGCGGCGCAGCACGGTCAGCGAGATCGGCCGCTCGTTCGCGGTCTGCAGAAAAAACTGGGTCTCGCTCTCGCCCGGCAGATTGCCGGGAACGTGGAAAGCCCGGCCGATGCCGGTGATTCGCGCGGGGGTATTGGCGGCCGAGGCATCGCGCAGGATGTCGCGGAGCCGCGCCGCCGTTTCCGGCGCATAGGGAAGCTGCGCGTCGGGCGCGGCGAGCTGCAGCTCGGCGGGCCGATTCGGCACGCGCCGGGCGATCACCAGCCACTCGCTGCGCCGCCTGAGCTGCGCCGGGCGCCCCCGCGAATCGTTCGGCAGATCGACCAGATAGCTGACCCGCCCCTCCATGCCGCCGCTCGCGCGAATCAGCGCGACGATCTCGGCCTCGACCAGGAAACGCCTGTGCCCCGCCGGGACGTTCGCGGCGAGCTCGGCGCCCAGCCGCTCGGCGCCCCGGATCCGGACATGGGCAACCACGGGCGCGCCGACGGCGAGATCGGCGAGGTCCGCGTAGGTCAGCGTGGGCGCCGCGTTAAGTGCCTGCGACTCAACGGCTTGCACCGGAAAGGCGGCGAGAAGCGCGGCGGCGGAAAAGAGTTTGATTCGCATTATCGCTCCCATCGGGCCTTTGTCGCGGGGCTAGCGGCGGGCCGATTAACCGTGGATTGCGGCGGAAATCCGCCGTTCCGTCACCGCCACGTAACAGAGTCACAGAAGGATTGCGTCGGGGAAACCGCCGCGATAGACACCGCCTCTGGGACAGCCGTTACACGGATGAACCGAATCCGGGCCGCGGCGTTAAGCACGTGGTCCAAAACCGGATGAGAGGGAGCTGGCTGGTTAATGTCATACGTTGATCAGGGGATGACCAAGGGCAGATTCTACTCGATCGTCATCGTTGCGATTCTGCATGCTCTCCTCGGCTTCGCCTTCGTCACCGGCCTCGCCGGCAATTTCGTGAAGAAGATGGCGGAGGATCTGAAGACCTTCGACGTCCAGGACGAACCGCCGCCCCCTGACGAGCCGCCGCCGCCTCCGCCCGATACGCCGCAGACCGAGCCGCCGCCCGTGGCGCCGCCCGTGGCCGTCCGCATCAACACGCCCTCGCCGCCGATGTACACGGTGCCGGACGCCCCGCCGCGGCCGCCGCAGCCGCTGCCCGCGCCGCCGGCTCCGGCTCCGGCGCCGCCGCCGCCGCCGCGCATCGTGCCGCCGCAGCGCGCCCGGGCCAATCTCGGTTCCTATTTCTCGACCGACGATTATCCGGCCGCCGCGCTCCGCTCCGAGGCGGAAGGCACGACCCGCTTCACGCTCAGCATCGGCCCGGACGGCCGCGTGGCGAACTGTTCGGTGACGGGGTCGAGCGGCAATGCCGCGCTCGACAGCGCCACCTGCCGGATCCTGCGCAGCCGCGCCCGCTACACCCCGGCGCGCGACGAAAACGGGAACCCGGCCGCAGGTACCGACCGGGGCAGCGTGACTTGGCGCCTGCCCGCGGAATGAGCGAACGAAATTGTGAGTTTTGGATCCAGATTTAGTTTTGAATGAGAGGAAGTTAGTCACATGTCAGCACCAGCAGCACCTGACGCCGCCCCCGCCCAGGCCAATTTCGGCTTCGTCGAGGCCCTCCAGCAGGGTGGCGTGATCGCTTGGGCGACCGTCATCATTCTGGGCATCATGTCCGTCGGCTCGTGGTACATCTTCTTCGTGAAGCTGTTCGAGCAACAGAAGATCATCAAGGAGGGCCGGCGCGCGCGCACGACCTTCTGGCAATCGGCCAATTTGCGCGAAGGCGCGAACAAGCTCGACAAGAACGGCGCCTATCGCCAGATCGTCGACGATGGCCTGCTCGCCCAGGAACAGCATGACAAGCTGACCGATCCGATCGACCAGCACGACTGGATGCAGAACTCGCTGGCGCGCAGCCAGGGCGCGATCACCGCCAAGCTCTCCGGCGGTCTCGCCTTCCTCGCCACCGTCGGTTCGACGGCGCCGTTCGTCGGCCTGTTCGGCACCGTCGTCGGCATCTATCGCGCCCTCATCAAGATCGGCGCGGCCGGCCAGGCCTCGATCGACGCGGTCGCCGGCCCGGTCGGCGAGGCGCTGATCATGACCGCGCTCGGCCTTGCCGTCGCGGTTCCGGCCGTGATGCAGTACAACTGGCTGATGCGCCGCAACAAGGCGATCGGCGAGGAACTGGCCCGCTTCGCCAATTACGTGCACGGCTATATGATGTCGGGCGGCGCGGTGAAGCCGGCAGCGCCCGCCGCGGCCTCCCGTCCAGCGGCGGCCCGGCCGGCGGCCTCGACCGCCAGCACGGCGTCCACGGCGCCCAAGGCCTGAGGAACAGGGCGGCGGGGCCCGGCCCCGCCGCGCTTTCCCGTGCAGCCGGTGGCGCGGCACCATGGTTAGGAATAGGGAATCTAAGTCATGTCCATGCAGGTCGGCGAAGCAGGCGGCGAAGACGAAACACCGATGTCCGACATCAACACAACGCCACTCGTGGACGTCATGCTGGTGCTGCTGATCATCTTCCTCATTACCGTGCCTGTCGTGCTGCAGTCCGTGCCGGTGGTGTTGCCGAAAGTCAGGTACGAACCGACCCAGACCAAGCCTGAGAACGTCAATCTCACGGTGACCGCGGAAAATGGCGAGTGCCGGGTCTATTGGGGCATCGAACGGATGAATTCGGAGCAGCTTTACAACCGCGCGGTATCGACGCTGGAGACGCTGGTCCGCAACGTCGGCGGCGCCGAGAACATCACCGAAGAGAATATGCCGGAAGCCCATATCCGCGGCGACATCAACACCCCCTATCGCTGCGTCGGGGGCGCGATCTTCGCCATGCAGCGGGCCGGCTTCATGCGGATCGGGTTCATTTCCGAGCCCACGCCACAGGGCGGCACCCGGCTGTAGAAGCGGGACACAGGAGCGATACAATGAGTGCAACCGTCCTCAATCCCGAATCGGCCGAACCGATGATGGACATCAACACGACGCCGCTGATCGACGTCATGCTGGTGCTTTTGATCATGTTTATCATCACCATTCCGATCCAGAGCCACGCGGTGAAGCTGGATCTGCCGCAGCAGACCAACGCCCCGCCGCCCCCTATCGAACCGGTGAAGAACAAGATCTTCATCCAGCCGGACGGTGCCGTGCTCTGGAACGGCTCGCCGGTCGATCTGGTGACGCTGCGTCAATATCTGCAGATCACCACCCAGATGCGCCCGGTGCCGGAGCTCCACCTGGAGCCGCATCCGAACGCGCGCTACGAGTTGGTCGACGAGGTGCTGGCGGTGACCAAGCGGGCGAACGTCACCGCGATGGGCTTCGTCGGCAACGAGCAATACGCGACCTTCAACTAGGAGCCTCTCGGCTTCGAACGAATTGGGGCGGTCCTTCGGGGCCGCCCTTTTCCTATCAGGCGGCGATGCCCTCGAACTGGAGGCGGGCGAGGCGGGCGTAGAGGCCGCCGCGGGCGGAGAGGGCGTCGTGATCGCCTTCCTCGACGATCCGGCCCTGGTCCATCACCACGATCCGGTCCGCGGCCCGGACGGTGGCGAGCCGGTGGGCGATGACGATCGTCGTCCGCCCCTCGAACAGCCGTTCCAGCGAGCCCTGGACCAAGCGCTCGCTCTCGGCGTCGAGCGCTGACGTGGCCTCGTCGAGCAACAGCAGAGGCGCGTCGCGAAGCAGGGCGCGGGCGATGGCGATGCGCTGCCGCTGGCCGCCGGAGAGGCGGGCGCCGCCCTCGCCGAGATAGGTATCAAGCCCTTCCGGAAGCTTCCTGAGGAACTCGGCCGCATTGGCCGCCTCCGCCCTGGCCCAAAGCTCGTCGTCGCCCGCCTCCCAGCGGCCGTAGCGCAGATTGTCGCGGGCCGAGGCGGCGAAGATGATCGTCTCCTGCGGGACCACCGCGATCCGCGCGCGGATCGCGGCCGGATCGGCCTTGCGCAGCTCGACGCCGTCGAGGCGCACCTCGCCGGCGTCCGGATCATAGAAGCGCTGGGCGAGCTGGAAGATGGTGGTCTTGCCCGCGCCCGAAGGACCGACCACGGCAAGTGTTTCGCCGGGCGCGACGTCGAGGTTGAACTCATGCAGCGCGCTGACGTCCTGCCGGGTGGGATAGCGGAAGGTGACGCGGTCGAACTCGAGCCGGCCTTTCGCCGGCTGCGGCAACGGTACCGGTTCGGCGGGCGCCCGGATTTGCGGAACCTGCGCCATCAGCTCCGCGATCCGCCCCGTGGCGCCGGCGCCGCGCAGCAGCTCGCCATAGACCTCGGTCAGCGCGCCGAAGGCGCCGGCGACGATCGCCCCGGTGATCACGAAGGCGACGACGGTACCGCCGCTCACCGCGCCGTGGCTGACGTCGATCGCCGCCTGACGCACGAGCAGCGTGATCGAGCCGAACAGCATGGCGATGACCAGCCCGGTCATGATCGCGCGGATCGAGACGCGCCGCCGCGCGGTCAGGAAGGCTTGATGCACGGCATCGCGAAAGCGCAGGCTCTCGCGATCCTCCTGGCCGAAGCCCTGGACGATCTTCATCGCGCCCAGCGTCTCCGCGACGATCGAGCCCAGGTCGGCGATCCGATCCTGGCTCGAGCGCGAGATGTTGCGCACCCGCCGGCCGAGGATGACGATCGGCATGACGATCGGCGGGATGCCGATCAGCAGGTAGGTGGTCAGCGTCGGTGCCAGCGTGAACAGGTAGATGACCCCGCCGATGCCGAGCACGAGATTGCGCAGCGCCACGGACACGGTCGAGCCCACCACGATCTCGATCACCGCCGTATCGGCGGTCACCCGCGACGCGATCTCGGATGGGCGGTTCTCCTCGAAATAGCGGGGCTCCATGCGCAGTAGATTGTCCTGCACCGCGCCGCGGACGTCGGCGATCACCTTCTCGCCCAGCATCGAGACGAAATAGAAGCGGCAGGCGGTCGCGATCGCCAGCACCACGACCATCAGGAACAGATAGTTGAATTGATGCGCGATATTGCCGCCGCCGGCGACGAAGCCCTTGTCGATCACCCGCCGGAAGCCGTCCGGGATGGCGAGCGTCGCTCCCGCGGCGACCAGCAGCGAGGCCAGGGCCGCGAAGATCGTCGGCTTGTAGCGCAGCGCATAGCGCCAGATCATCAGCAGATTGCCGATCCGGCCCGGCTGCCCCTCGTCGATCCTCCCGCGCGCCATGCGGGGGGCCTAGCAGGGGCGGGGAAGGCGCTCAATGGCGGCACTCGCCGCCACCCCGGCGAAAGCCGAGATCCCTTCGCCTTCGCGGGGGCCTGAAAAAGGCAAGAGAGAGCCCAGCTTTCGCTGGAATGAGGAGAGGTTGGGAGCCTTTTGACCGACCGGTCGGTTATTCCCTTGTGGACCTTGCCATGATCACCCCCCATAAGAGGCGAAAGCGGGGGCAGAACTGAATGTTATACGATGCGTATGAAGTGCAGCGTTCGCTGCTCTCAGGTGCCAGCACGCTCGCCAATCTCGGCGCCGGCTGGATGCAGAACCCGGTCAATCCGCTCTTCTATTCGCAAATGGGCCCGATCGTCGCCTCGGCGCTCGAAGTCTTCGCCCATGCCTCGGCGCCGCGCGGCAAGCCCGAATTCGGGATCGAACGGACGATCGTGGAGGGCAAGGAGGTCGAGGTTCATGAGGAGATCGTGCTCCGCAAGCCCTTCGGCCAGCTGAAGCATTTCCGTAAGGAAGGCGCCCCGGCCGGCCCCAAGCTGCTGCTGGTGGCGCCCATGTCCGGCCACTACGCGACCCTGCTCCGCGGCACGGTCGAGCGGATGGTCCCCGGCCACGACGTCTACATCACCGACTGGCGCGACGCGAAGCTGGTGCCGCTCGCGGACGGCGGCTTCGATCTCGACGATTATATCGATTATCTTATTGAATTTCTGGAACATATCGGCCCGGACGCGCATGTGCTCGCGGTCTGCCAGCCCTCGGTGCCGGCCTTCGCCGCCGCGGCTTTGATGAGCGCGGACAAGCATCCCTGCCGGCCGAAGACGCTGACCATGATGGGCGGGCCGATCGACACGCGCAAAGCGCCGACCGAGGTCAACACCGTCGCGACCCAGCGCCCCTTCGCCTGGTTCGAGCATAATGTGATCGCGACCGTGCCCTATCATTATCCCGGCAACGGGCGGCACGTCTATCCCGGCTTCCTGCAGCTCGCCGGCTTCATGGCGATGAACCTCGGCAGCCATCTCAACAGCCATTGGGAGATGTTCAGGCATCTCGTCCAGGGCGACGGCGAGGGCGCCGACGCGACCAAGGATTTCTACGAGGAATATCGCGCGGTCTGCGACATGACCGCGGAATTCTATCTGCAGACGATCGATGTCGTCTTCCAGCGGCACTTGCTGCCCAAGGGCCGGATGCTGCACCGCGGCCGCCAGGTCGATCCGGCGGCGATCACCGACATCGCGGTGCTCGCGATCGAGGGCGAGCGCGACGACATTTCCGGCGTCGGGCAGACCCGCGCGGCGCTCGACATCGCCACCGGCCTGCCGGCGAAGGCGAAGAAATATCACCTCGCCAAGGGCGTCGGCCATTACGGCATCTTCAACGGCAGCAAATGGCGCACCAGGATCGCACCGGTCCTCGAAGATTGGATCGCCAGGCACGGCTGAGGCGCGGCCTATTCCATCGGCGGGGGCTGATCGTCGTCGTCGTCCTTGCGCTTCTTGCGCAACAGCAGCAACAGCGGGATCGCGCAGAGCGAGACGATCATCATCAGATGGAAATCGTCGATATAGGCGATCATCAGCGCCTGCCGGTTGATCTCCGCGTCCATCGCAGCGAGCACACTCTGGGTGATCGGCGGCGCGCCCTGGGTGAGCGCGGGGTCGATCGGCGGCAGCGAATATTGGGTGATGTGCTGGGCGAGGTCGCTGTGGCTGACCTGGAGGTTGCGGGCGAGCAGCACGGTCATGATCGAAATGCCGATCGAGCCGCCGATGCTGCGCGAGAGGTTGAAGAGGGCGGCGGCGGTGGTCCGGAATCTCGCCTCCAGCGTGCCGAACGCGACCGTGTTCAGCGGCACGAAGATCAGGCCGAGCGCGAGCCCCTGGACGAAGCCGCTTAGGATCACCGGGCGGCTGTCCATCGCCAGGCTGAACCCCGACATCTGCCAGAGCGACAGCGCCATCAGGCTGAGCCCCCCGAAGACCAGCAGCCGGGCATCGACCTTCTGGACGATCCGCCCGACCAGGATCATCGAGACCAGGGTGCCGACCCCGCGCGGTGCGGTCAGGAAGCCCGATTGCAGCACCGAATAGCCGAACAGGCCCTGGAGCAGGGTCGGCAGCAAGGCGAGGCCCGCGAAGAGCATCAGCCCCATCACCGCCATGAACAGGAGGCCCGTCGCGAAATTGCGGTCGGCGAACATGCCGCGGTCGAACAGGGGGTGGCGGGTCGTCGCCATGTGCACCGCGAACATCCACAAGCCCGCAATGGCGAGCCCGGCCTCGATCAGGGTCTCCCAGCTTGAAAACCAGTCATTCTGCTCGCCGCGGTCGAGCATCAGCTGGAGCGAAGCGAGGGCGAGGCCGAGGAAGGCGAAGCCCATCAGATCGAAGCGGCGCAGCACCTTCGGAATGGCGGGCATGCCGCGCGCCATCAGCAAGGCGGCGGACGCGCCGATCGGCAGGTTGATCAGGAACACCCAGCGCCAATTGTAGCTGTCGGTCAGCCAGCCGCCGAGCACCGGCCCCAGGATCGGCCCGATCATCACGCCGGCGCCGAAGATCGCCATCGCCTGGCCGTGTTTCTCGCGCGGGTTGATATCGAACAGGGTCGATTGAGCGAGCGGCACGATGAAGGCGCCGGCGACGCCCTGGACAGCGCGGAACGCCACCATCTCGGTCAGATTCTGCGCAATCGCGCAGAGCAAAGAGGCGGCGGTGAAGACGATCACCGACCAGATGAAGAGCGGCTTGCGGCCGACCCGGTCGGCGAGCCAGCCGGTGATCGGAATGGCGATGGCGGAGGCGACGATATAGGAGGTCAGCACCCAGGAGATGGTCTCGGGCGTTGCGCCGAGGTTCGCGCGCATGTGCGGCAGCGCGACATTGGCGATGGTGGTGTCGAGCACCTGCATCAGCATGCCCATGATCACCCCGGCGGTGACCATGGCGTGCCGGGCCGGGCTCAGCGCGTAATGCTGCGGGGCGGGCGGGGCCGAGGCCATGGTGTTAGTGGCGCGCGGCCACCTGCCGCGGCCGCTCGCGGGTATCGACGGTTACCTCGGCGGAAAGGCCGGCGAGCAAGGGTCGCCCCGGGTCGCAATCCACCGCGATCCGGACCGGCACGCGTTGCGTGACCTTCACCCAGTTCCCGGAGGCGTTCTGCGCGGGAAGGATCGAGAATTGCGAGCCGGTGCCTGCCCCGATGCTGGCGACATGGCCGCAAATCTCTGTGCCCGGATAGGCGTCGAGCTCGATCTCGGCGGGCTGGCCGACATACATGTTGGCGAGGTCGGTTTCCTTGTAATTCGCTTCGACGAACGTGGTGGCGCTGCGCACAAGCGTGACCACGGGAACGCCGGTCACCACCGCCGCGCCGGTTTGCAGCCGGTCGGTCTGGCTGACCACGCCGTCGGCAGGAGCGCGGACTTCGGTGCGGGAGAGGTTCAAGAGCGCCTGCTCGCGGGCGACGCGGGCGGCCTGCAAGGCGGGCTGGTTGCCCGGCCCGCCGCCGGCCATCGCCGCATTGGCGTTGGCCGCTGCCGCCTGCGCGTTGGAAAGGCGCTCGCGCGCCTCCTCGACGTCGTGGCGGGCCTCGTCGTAGCGGGCGCGGGTGGTGAAGCCGCGGCGGA
>DATINU010000007.1:0-8582 GCA_035473955.1 Allosphingosinicella sp. | reverse complement strand
TCTCGGGCCGCGCGATGGCGAAGCGCTCTGCGAGCCAGGCGCGCTGCGGTCTGGCGATGTCGCTCATCGCCGCAAAGTCGGTGGCGCCGCGATTGTAGATCTGGTGCCAGAGCTGCTTGGCGCGAAGCTTCGCCTGGCGCTCGTCCAGCCCCCCCTCGGCCAGCGCTTCGCGCATCCGCGCCTTGGAAAGCCCGATCAGGTTGACGCGCCCGCCCGCCCGCGCCGGGCGCGGCACGGGCACCGGATCGATCGGGCCGGGGATGGGCATAAGCGCGGTCATGGCCGCGCCATGTAGGCGCTGGGGGGGCGATTTGCCAGCGCTAGCGCCGCGATGCGCAGGCGATCGCGGCGGCGTCCATCGCGGTGGCGGCGCCACGCAGCTGATAATGATCGCGGACGAGGCGCCCGGCCGTCGAGCGGGTCTCGACGACGAGATCGAGCCCGGTCCGCAGCGCCGTCTGGAGCTCGGCGTCGGCGGCGCCGTCCGGCGCCCAGGCGTCGCGGCCGCCGCCGGTCAACTGATAGCTGCGCCCGTCGATCCGGGCGAGCACGGCCGAGCCCGGCCTTTTCTCGCGGCTGAGCCGGAGGTGGAGCTGGCCGCCGCGCCGCCCCGGCCAATGACCGATCGAGGCGAAGGGACGCCAGCCCTCCGCCGCGGGCGCATCGGCGGGCTCGGCGATCGCGTAGCAGCGCGTCCCGTCGCGAAACGCGCCCCAGCCGCCGAACACGCCGAGCGACTGGCGCTGGCCCCAGGCGGGGGCCGCGGCCAGGATCAGCAGCAGAACGGTACGTCTCAGGAATGCCACAGGCCGCACATCGCCGCCTTTGCGCCGTATTCGCAACACAAATCGCGGCTTAGCTGCGCAGGAGGGGTTTCGTCATGCCCTGTCGCGCGGCCGCATGCCGCCGGCGGGCAAGGTCCAAAACAGGTGGGACCAGAACGCTGATTGGAGTTTTTATGCGTAAGTTTGCTTTTGCCGCCGCCCTGCTGGCCGGCACCCTCGCCACCCCTGCCTTCGCCCAGGAGCCGGCCAATGCCGGCGGCTTCCACGTGGACGCCATCGTGGGTTACGACCGGGCCAATGACGGCTTCAGTGACCAGAATGGGAACGGCGTGCTCTACGGCGTCGGCGCCGGCTACGATCTGCGCCTCGGCAACGCCATTCTCGGCATCGAAGGCGAAGCCGCCGATTCAAGCAGCGACGAGTGCGGCACCACCGGCGCGATCGTCGGGGACGAAATCTGCGTCAGCGCGGGCCGCGATCTTTACGCCGGCCTTCGCATCGGCGCGGTCGTCGGCAACAACACCCTGCTCTATGCCAAGGCGGGCTACACCAACGCGCGCGTCAACGTCGACTATGACGACGGCACCGCCGCGACCGGCCCCGATTTCTCGGGTCACCAGAATCTGGACGGCATGCGGGTCGGCGCGGGCGCGCAGTTCGGTCTTGGCCCGAACACCTATGTCCGCACGGAATATCGCTATTCCAACTATCAGGACGGCTTCGATCGCCATCAGGTGGTCGGCGGCCTCGGCTTCCGCTTCTAAGCAAAGCCGATAAGCTGTGGAAAGGGGCCGGGGCGGCGACGCTTCCGGCCCTTTTTCTTATCCATTTCCACTGGCGGGCGTCGCGCCGCTCGCTATAACCCTTCCTCCAAGTCAAAAGATGCGCGGATCAGCAGGGGTTATCGATGAAGGCGACGATCGAACGGGCCACGTTGCTCAAGGGTCTCGGGCACGTTCACAGCGTGGTGGAGCGCAGGAACACGATTCCGATCCTGTCGAACGTCCTCATCGAAGCGGAGGAGGGCGGCGGCATCCGGCTGATGGCGACCGATCTCGATCTGCAGATCAATGAGACCGTGGAAGCCAATGTCACGGAGGCCGGGGCGACCACCGTTCCCGCCCACACCCTGTTCGACATCGTCCGCAAGCTCCCCGAGGGCAGCCAGGTCGAGCTGATCGCGGCCGAGGGGCGGATGCAGGTCAATGCGGGCCGAGCGCGGTTCACGCTGGCGACCTTGCCGCGCGACGACTTCCCGGTGATCGCCGAAGGCGATCTGCCGACCCAGTTCGAGCTGCCGGCCGCGACCCTGCGCCAGATCATCGACAAGACCCGCTTCGCCATCTCCACCGAGGAGACGCGCTATTATCTGAACGGCATCTATCTGCACGTCTCGGACGAAGCGCAACCGGTGCTGAAGGCGGCGGCGACCGACGGCCACCGGCTGGCGCGGGTCACCGTGCCGCGCCCCGACGGCGCGCAGGGCATGCCGGGCGTGATCATTCCGCGCAAATGCGTCGCCGAGCTGCGCAAGCTGCTGGACGAGGTCGACGGCACCGTTCAGGCCTCGCTCTCCGAATCGAAGATCCGCTTCGGCCTCGGCAATGCCGTGCTGACCTCGAAGCTGATCGACGGTACCTTTCCGGATTACAGCCGGGTCATCCCGACCGCGAACGACAAGCTGCTGAAGCTCGATCCGCGCAGCCTCGAAGAGGGCGTCGACCGCGTCTCGACGATCGCCAGCGAGCGCACCCGCGCGGTCAAGCTCACGCTCGACCGCGACCGGGTCACCCTGTCGGTGACCTCGCCCGAGAACGGCACCGCGTCCGAAGAGGTGCCGGCCGATTATGCCGCCGACGGCGTCGAGATCGGCTTCAACGCCCGCTATCTGCTCGATATCCTCGGCCAGATCGAAGGCGACACAATGGAGGTTCACCTCGCCGACGCCGCCGCCCCGACCCTGCTCCGCGAGAATGACAAGGCCCCGGCGCTCTACGTGCTGATGCCGATGCGGGTGTGAGGGCAAGCACGCCGAATCGTTGACATTTGCGCGGCCCGCTCTTAGGTCGCTGCCCTTTCCCGAATACCTCTATTTGAGTGGAGCAGCCGCATGGCGCGCGTAACCGTCGAAGATTGCGTCGACAAAGTCCCGAACCGGTTCGATCTGGTTCTCCTTTCCGCGCAGCGCGCGCGGCAGATTTCGGGCGGCGCCGATCTCACCATCGATCGCGACCGCGACAAGAATCCGGTCGTCGCGCTGCGCGAGGTCGCCGAGCAGACCGTCAAGCCCAAGGATCTGCAGGAAAGCCTGATCGGCAGCCTGCAGCGCGTCCAGGTCGATGAGGACGATGTTGCCGACGAGGTGGGCTCGCTCGCCCAGTCGGCCGAGGCGCTGCGCCTCACCGCCGCGGCCCCGCAGCGCAACAACAATGCGGGCGCCGATTACGACGGCTGATGCCGTGGAGCCACGCTTCGATTTACTTGATTGTTATTGGGCGCCTTCATCTTGGCGCTGGCGCGCGCCTGTGTTACGGCGATTCGCGTGGGGGAAACGCTTTGCCAGCCAAGGAGGCAGATATGATTGCTAGACGACTGACCTTTGCCGCGGTTGCGGCGGGCCTGGCCTTTTCCTCGGTCGCCGTTTCCGCAGCGTCGCCGTTGAGCCTTGCCCGTGCCGGTGCGCCGCTCGGCGTCGCCAGCTATTTCCAGGACGATGATGACGATGATGATGGCGGTTCGACCGCGGTCATCCTCGGTGTCGTGCTGGTCATCCTCGTCGGGATCGCCGCGATTTCGGGCGACGGCGGCAGCGACAATCCGAACAGCCCCTGAAGGCTGCTGGCGGCCGGGTCAGGACGAAAGGTCCGCCCGGTCGATCCATTCCAGTTCGTTGAGCTCCAGCGGGCGGCCATCGGCCGCCCGCACGTCCATGGGAGCAACCGGCCGCCGGCTCAGCCGGTCGACCAGCACGGGGTTGCTCGGCATCCCCGAAATCCAGCGATCTCCCCACTGCCTGAGCGCGATCAGCACGGGCAGCAAGGCGCGGCCCTTGTCGGTCAGCCGGTAGGCGACCTTGCGCCGGTCCACCGGATCGGGCTCGCGCGCCAGGATGCCGTGCTCGACGAGGCGCCCCAGCCGATTCGACAGGATGTTGCGCGCGATCCCGAGCGTGGCCTGAAATTCCTCAAAATGAGCGAGGCCGTTGAAGGCGCCGCGCAGGATCAGGAACGACCAACGCTCGCCGACCGCCTCGAGCGCCGCCGGCAGCGCGCATTCCGCCAGGACTGCCTTGCGATGGTCGGGCCGGATCATGCCTTGAGACTACGCCAATTCGACGACAATGTCATACGCCCTCATTTTGCGTTGCGAATCGCTACTAACCCTTTTATAGGTTGCGTTCCACAACTAATATGGAGCGCCCCGATGTTTCGCACCGCCTTGATCTCGCTCGCTTTCGTTTCCGCTCCGGTGTTCGCGCAGGCGCATTTCCAGGCCCAGCCCGAAACCCGCCCGGCCCGGGAGCGCGTGCTCGCCCGAGACAATATCTGGCGTTGCGGCGAAGCCTCGTGCACCTCGCCGCGCACCGTCACTCGCCCGGCCATCGTCTGCTCCACCCTGGTCCGTCAGATCGGCCAGCTACGCAGCTTCAGCGTCGCCGGCGAGCCCTTCAGCGCCGAGCAACTTGCCGCCTGCAACGCCCGCGCGCAGGGGCGCTGAAGCGTTTTTCCTTGCAACCATAAGGCACCGCACCCCATTTCGGTGCGGTGCTGAGGCAATATGAACTGGTCGAGAAGGTCAAGGGTTACGACCCGGACGCCGATGAGGCGCTGATCAACCGCGCCTACGTCTTCTCGATGAAGGCGCATGGCAGCCAGACCCGGGCCTCCGGCGACCCCTATTACAGCCACCCGATCGAGGTCGCGGGTATCCTTACCGACCTGAGGCTCGACGACGAGACCATCGTTACCGCCATCCTCCACGACACGATCGAGGACACGCTGGCGACCCCGGCCGAGATCAAGAAATTGTTCGGCAAGAGCGTCGCCCGCCTCGTCGACGGGGTCACCAAGCTCTCCAAGATCGAAGCCCAGAGCGAGAGCCAGCGCGCCGCCGAGAATCTGCGCAAGTTCCTGCTCGCCATGTCGGACGACATCCGCGTGTTGCTGGTGAAGCTCGCCGACCGGCTCCACAATATGCGCACGCTCCATTTCATCCAGGACGGTGACAAGCGCCGCCGCATCGCCCGCGAGACGATGGACATCTACGCCCCGCTCGCCGAGCGGATCGGGATGTACGAGTTCATGACCGAGATGCAGACGCTCGCTTTCCGCGAGCTCGAGCCCGACGCCTACGAATCGATCACCAAACGGCTGGAGCGGCTCAACAAGGGCACCGCCGGCACCGATCTCATCTCGCGCATCGGCCGCGGCATCAAGGCGCACCTGGAAGCGAACGGCATCGAGGCCGAGGTCACGGGCCGCGAGAAGCATCCCTATTCGATCTGGCGCAAGATGGCCGAGCAGCATGTGAGCTTCGAGCAGCTTTCCGACGTCATGGCCTTTCGCGCGATCGTCGGCAGCCAGGAGGAATGCTACCGCACGCTCGGCCTGATCCATCAGCGCTGGCCGATGGTGCCCGGGCGCTTCAAGGACTTCATCTCGACCCCGAAGCGCAACGGCTACCGCTCGATCCACACCACGATCATCCACGACGAGCAGATGCGGATCGAGATCCAGATTCGCACGAAGGAAATGCACGCCCAGGCCGAACACGGCCTCGCCGCTCACTGGGCCTATAAGGAAGGCACGGTCGAGGCGCATTCCGACCACCCCTGGATCAACGACCTGGTCGAGATCCTCGACCATGCGGGGAGCGCCGAGGAGCTGCTCGAACATACCCGCATGGCGATGTACCAGGATCGGATCTTCGCCTTCACGCCGAAGGGCGAGCTGATCCAGCTGCCCAAGGGCGCGACCCCGGTCGATTTCGCCTATGCGGTGCACACCGATCTCGGCGATCAAACGGTGGGCTCGAAGATCAACGGCCGGGTGATGCCGCTCCGCACCCCGCTCAACAACGGCGATCAGGTCGAGATTCTCGTTTCAAAGGCGCAGCATCCGCAGCCGGCCTGGCTCTCCTACGTGGTCACCGGCAAGGCGCGGGCGAAGATCCGCCGTTGGGTAAAATCGAAGGAGCGCGGCGAGACCGTGGCCCTGGGCCGCAAGATTTTCGACGAGATCGTCGCGCGCCTTCCCGTCAAGCTCGGCTGGGAAGCGATCGCCGAGGCGCTGCGGCGGCTGCATCTGCCGAACGACGAGGCGCTGATGGAGGCGATCGCGCTGAAGCGGATCGACGATATCGCGGTGATGGAAGCGCTGATGCCGGGCTCGACCACCAAGGCCGGGGTCAAGCCGCCGCCGCAACGCACCGCCATCTCGATCAAGGGCCTGACCCCCGGCGTGGCCTTCCAGCTCGCCGAATGCTGTCACCCGATTCCGGGCGACCGGATCGTGGGCCTCAGGCGCGAAGGCGAGGGGATCGAAGTCCATGTGATCGGCTGCGACAGCCTCGCCGACGGGGTCGATGCGGATTGGGTCGATCTTGCCTGGGGCGACCAGTCGGACGGCGGCGCGGCGCGGCTTTCGGTGGTGATCAAGAACGAGCCCGGCTCGCTCGCCATCGTCGCGGGGATTCTCGGGTCGCACGGCGCCAATATCGTGTCGATGGCCCAGACCTCGCGCGACGGCAGCTTCCACACCTTCCAGTTCGACATCGAGGTGCACGACGTGCAGCACCTGATGCGGATCCTGGCCGCGCTGAGGGCGACCGACGTGGTCTCGACGGCGGAGCGGCTTTAGGTGCGGCGGCGCTCCTGCCAAGCCGGGGCGGGGAGGACGGCCATGGATCGGATGGTCACGATCGCGATTGCGCTGTTGTTCGTCTTGCCGGACGCAGGCTATGCGCAGTTCCGCGGCGGTCGCGCCCTGCCGCCTGTCCATGCTCCGGAGGGAGGCAGGCCTATCAGGACCGATCTTGGACCTGCGAACCCCAAGGCCACCCCGATCATCACCAGCCCCGACTTGGGCCCGTCGCAGCAGCAGGCCGCTCAGGCGAACCTAGCCGCGACGCCGCCCCAGACCGGCACAACTCAGGTCGAGCCGCCCCCTGCTCCTGCTCCCGAACCGACCCCGTCGGACTGGGGCTGCAACGACGGCAATATCGCCGGATCGCCGGATGCATGCGGCGATGGCAACAATGTGCTGGCCGCTGCCTCCGGGCCAGGGCGGGAAGATGGGATGATGTTCTGGCTGGTGGTGATCGTACTTGGCGCGCTAGCCGTCGTCCTCGGATGGAAAGTCGCCGGCATCAGGCGGCGCTGATCCGAAGCGCTACTGCGCCTCGATCCGGAAAATCTCCCCGTCGAAATCGACGATGTAGAGATTGCCCGCCTGATCGGTGCCGAAGCTCGCCACGTTGGTGATCGCGCCCGCATCGGGGGCGAAGTCGGCATCGCGCTGGATGAACTGGCTCGACGGGATGGTCGAACCGAGACTGACCCGCGCGATCGGGATCGACCAGAGGTTGGCGACGATGAAATCGGCGAAGATGTACTGGCCCCGCAGTGCCTCCACCGGGCCGCGATAGACGATCCCGCCGGTCACCGAATTGCCCTGGAACTGGCCGGTGCCGTGCAGATATTCGGCGACGGGCGGGACCATAGAGGCGGTCGGCGTGCCGTTGAACACCGCC
Organism: Allosphingosinicella sp.; assembly: GCA_035473955.1. Lineage (GTDB taxonomy): Bacteria > Pseudomonadota > Alphaproteobacteria > Sphingomonadales > Sphingomonadaceae > Allosphingosinicella. Next base: position 1,047 of record DATINU010000007.1, on the reverse strand, counting down.
GTCCCTTCCAGCACGCGCCAGCCGAAATTGGCGCCGCCGTCGTTCGGCCGCATCAGATCGATCTCCTCGCGCGCCCCCTGGCCGACATCGCCGATCCAGAGATTCTGGGTGAGCGAATCGAAGCTGTTGCGGAACGGATTCCTGAGGCCGTAGGCCCAGATTTCGGGCCGCCCCGCGGCGCCGCTCGCGAACGGATTGCCAGCCGGGATCCGGTAGTCGCGCAGCGTATCGAGCGGGAAATCGTCGGCGGCGGGATCGATGCGCAGCAGCTTGCCGAGCAGCACGCCTGTGTTCTGCGCGTTGTTGTCCGTGTCCCCCGCGCCGCCGCCGTCGCCGATCGCGGCGTAGAGCAGGCCGTCCGGACCGAATTCGAGCCAGCCGCCATTATGGTTGTTCTGCGGGTGATCGACGGTGAGGATCGTGTCGCCGGTGGCCGGATCGGCCTGGTTGAGGTTGCCGGCAAGCGTTTGGTAGCGGCGGATCTGGATCTGCCCGCCCGGTGCGGTCAGGAAGACGTAGAAGGCGCGCGAGGTCGTGAAGTTGGGCGCCGGCGCGAAACCGAGCAGACCGCGCTCGCCATCGGTCGCGATCTGGGTACTGACGTCGAGGAAGGGCGTGGCCGCGATCGTGCCGTTGGCCGGATTGAGGATACGGATGCGCCCGGCCCGCTCGACCACGAAGACCCGGCCGGAGCCATCCGGAAAGGCGGTGAGATAGAGCGGGCTGCTGAAGCCGGTCGCGACCCGCGCGACGCGGAAATTGTCCGGCCCGGCATTGGTGATCGTCACGGCGAGGTTCAGCGTCGCGCTGGCGAAGCCGTCGCTGACCGCGATCTGGACTTCGTAGACATTGTTCGCGCCGGCATCGTCGGGGAATTCGAAATCGGGATTGCGCGCGAAGCTGAGCGCGCCGGCCGCGGTGATCGTGAAGAAGGCCCGGTCCGCGCCGCCGGAAAGGGAGAAGGCGAGCGGATTCCCGTCCGGATCGGTGGCGGTCGCCTGATAGATCGTGCCGACTGTGTTCTCGGGCACGCTGGCGGCGGCGGGC
>DATINU010000006.1:0-14195 GCA_035473955.1 Allosphingosinicella sp. | reverse complement strand
GCGATCCCGAGATCTGGACGGTATTGTCGAGTTCGGCGGCGCTTTGCGCGACGGGGCTGGCGGGATGACGCTGGCGTTGCTGCTCGCCGCGCAGCTCGCCGCCCCCCCGCCCCAGGACTGCCAGGCCGCGCTCGGCCCGCTTTACGAAGGCACGCAGGAAGCGGCACTGCCCGGGCAGGTGGACGGCACGACCCTCGGCGGCGACGGGCGCGCGCTGATCGCACTTCGCCGAACCAGAGGCGATGCGCTGATCACGGTGAAAGGCGGCAATTTCGCCGGTGCCGATTTCCGACGCGCGCGGCTCCACAATATCTGTTTCCTCGATGCCAATCTCTCGGGCAGCGACTGGCGCGGCACCGAGGCGCGGGGCGTCGGCTTCGTCCGCACCAACCTCGGCGGCGCCACGCTTGCGGGCGCGCATCTCGACCGGGTCCTCATCCGCAATTCCGACTTCAGCAACGTCCATGGCGAGCGCGCCATTCTTGCCGGCGGACGGCTCGACGGCGGCTGGTTCGAAGGAAAGCTCGACAATTTCCGGCTCGACGATGCCGATCTCACCGGCTTCCGCTTCGAATGCAGTATCGGGCTCGACGACGGCTGCCCGGTCTATACGGGCGAAGGCGAGTTCAGCCTGCGCGGCGCGAACCTGACGCGCGCGAATCTCTATTGGTGGGCCACGCTCGACGGCGCGACCATCGACCGGACCGAGGTCCCGCCGCGGCAGCTTCGGGACATCCGCAACGCGCGCCTGACTGGCCCGATCCTGGTCCAGGGCTACGAGACCAACGTCGAGATCACGCCGGACGAGTATCGGACGCTGCTTCCGCACATTCTCGATCCCGAACGGCCGCAGCCCGAGATCCCACCGCCGCCGCAGCGTCCCGCGGGCCCGCCGGACTGGGCGCGGCCGGGCGTCACCGCCCTCTTCGTCAATGCGCCTGCGCTCTTCGACGACGCCTTCCGCGACACCGCGCTGTACCGCCGGCTCGTGCCAGCCCTGATCGCGGCCTCCGAAATGCATGTCATCGTGACCGTGCGCCCGGACGGCGGCATCGACGCGAGCGGCGAATCCGTCGGCGCCAATTTCCATATGTGCTCGCTCGAGGGCGAAGGGCTGCGTCTCGATCCTGCGACCGGCTATTATTCCGGCCCCTACGAGATGCGGCCCGAAGATCCGCCGGGCTGGCGGGGCAAACAGGCCCCCGTGCTTGCGCTGATCGGCGATCGTGCCGAGGTCTACGGCTACGGACGATTGTCCGGTTCGGAGAGTGAATATCCGGCCGGCGACTATGCCAGTTGCGGGGCGCGGGCGAGCTTCGACGCGATGATCCGCGTGCCGGCCAGCGCAGCGGAGATCGAACGGCTCCGCGCCGGACCGGATGGCGAGGCCGAAGCGCCCTCCTGACGCTTCCCATGTGCGCGACTCTATGCTTTAGCCCCGCCCCATGAACATTCACGAATATCAGGCCAAGGAGCTGCTCGCGAAGTTCGGCGTGCCTGTCCCCGCCGGCCATGCCGCGATGAGCGTCGACGAGGCGGTCGCCGCCGCCGCCATGCTTCCCGGGCCGCTTTATGTGGTGAAGGCGCAGATCCACGCGGGCGGGCGCGGCAAGGGCAAGTTCAAGGAATTGGGCCCGGACGCCAAAGGCGGCGTCCGTCTCGCCCGCACCGCCGACGAAGTGCGTGCTGCCGCCACCGAAATGCTCGGCAACACGCTCGTCACCATCCAGACCGGCGAAGCTGGCAAGCAGGTCAACCGGCTCTACGTGACCGACGGCGTCGAGATCGAGAAGGAATTCTATCTCGCGCTCCTGGTCGACCGGAAGACAGGCCGCATCGCCTCCGTCGCCTCGACCGAGGGCGGCATGAACATCGAGGACGTGGCGCACGAGACGCCCGAGAAGATCCACACGCTCAGCATCGACCCCGCCACCGGCTTCATGCCGCATCACGGCCGCGCGATTGCCGCCGCTTTGGGCCTTGGCGGGGATCTCGCCAAGCAGGCGCAGAAGGTCGCGAAATTGCTCTTTGAGGCCTTCCTCGGCACCGACGCCTCGCAGATCGAGATCAACCCGCTGGCCGTCACCGACAAGGGCGAATTGCTCGTGCTCGACGCCAAGGTCGGCTTCGATCCCAACGCCGAATTCCGTCACGCCGATCTCGAAGCCCTCCGCGACGAAAGCGAGGAGGATCCGATGGAACTCGAGGCCGGCAAGTTCGACCTCGCCTACATCAAACTCGACGGCAATATTGGTTGCATGGTTAACGGCGCCGGCCTCGCCATGGCGACGATGGACATCATCAAGCTCAACGGCGCCTTCCCGGCCAATTTCTGCGACGTCGGCGGCGGCGCCTCGAAGGAAAAGGTGACCGCGGCGTTCAAGATCATCCTTTCCGATCCCGCGGTCGAGGGCATCCTCGTCAACATCTTCGGCGGGATCATGCGCTGCGACATCATCGCCGAGGGCATCGTTGCCGCGGCCCGCGAGATCGACATCAAGGTGCCGCTGGTCGTCCGCCTGGAAGGCACGAACGTCGAGGAGGGCAAGCGCATCCTCGCCGATTCCGGCCTCGCCATCGTCCCGGCGGAGGATCTCGGCGATGCGGCAAAGAAGATCGTCGCGGAAGTTGCTAAGGTGCCTGCGTGAGGTCGCGCGCGGCGCGCAAAGGAAGAAGGTGAAGCCATGAAGCTGCTGGTCGCCGTCAAACGGGTGATCGATTACAACGTCAAGCCGCGGGTGAAGGCCGACGGCTCGGGCGTCGATCTCGCCAACGTCAAGATGAGCATGAACCCGTTCGACGAGATCGCGGTCGAGGAGGCGATCCGCCTCAAGGAGAAGGGCGCCGCCACGGAGATCGTCGCCGTCTCGATTGGCCCGGCCAAGGCGCAGGAGACGCTCAGGACCGCGCTCGCCAGGGGCGCCGACCGCGCGATCCTGATCCAGACCGACGACGAGGTCGAGCCGCTGGCCGTCGCCAAGCTGCTCGCCAAGGTCGCCGAAGAGGAGCAGCCCGGCCTGATCATCCTGGGCAAGCAGGCGATCGATGACGACAGCAACCAGACCGGCCAGATGCTGGCCGCCTTGCTCGACTGGCCGCAGGGCACCTTCGCCTCCAAGGTCGAGCTCAACGGCGGCAAGATCGACGTCACCCGCGAGGTGGACGGCGGGCTCGAGACGGTGAAGCTCAATACGCCTGCCGTGGTCACCACCGATCTTCGCCTCAACGAGCCGCGCTATGCGAGCCTCCCCAACATCATGAAGGCGAAGTCCAAGCCGCTGGCGATGAAGGCGCCCGCCGATTACGGCGTCGACACCGCGCCGCGGCTGACGACGCTGAAGGTGGTGGAACCCGCCAAGCGGCAGGCGGGGGTCAAGGTCGGCTCGGTCGACGAGCTGATCGGCAAGCTGAAAGCATTGGGAGTGACGGCATGAAGACGCTGGTTCTCGTCGAACATGATGGCGGACAAGTGAAGGACGCCACGCTCGCCGCGGTCACCGCCGCTTCGAAGCTGGGCGAAGTCCACCTGCTCGTCGCCGGCAAGGGCGTCGGCGGCGTCGCCGAGGCGGCCGCGAAAATCGCCGGAATCGGCAAGGTCCATGTCGCCGACGACGCGGCCTACGAGCACAATCTGGCCGAGAACATCGCGCCCCTCGCCGCCGGCCTGATGGGCGAGCACGACGCCTTCCTCGCGCCCGCGACCACGACGGGCAAGAATGTCGCGCCGCGCGTCGCCGCCCTGCTCGACGTCATGCAGATCAGCGACATCCTTTCGGTCGAGAGCGAGGACACCTTCACCCGGCCGATCTATGCGGGCAACGCGATCGCCACGGTGAAGTCGGCCGACGCCAAGAAGGTGATCACGGTGCGCGGCACGGCGTTCGAAAAGGCGGACCGCGAGGGCGGCACGGGGACGATCGAGGCCGTTTCGGGCCCGGGGGACAAGGGGCTTTCGTCCTTCGTCGGCGCGGAGCTTTCCAAGTCCGAGCGACCCGAGCTGACCTCGGCCAAGATCATCGTCTCGGGTGGGCGGGCGTTCGGCTCCTCCGATCAGTTCCATGCGCTGCTCGATCCGCTCGCCGACAAACTCAAGGCCGGGGTCGGCGCCAGCCGCGCCGCGGTCGATGCGGGCTACGCGCCGAACGACTATCAGGTCGGCCAGACCGGCAAGATCGTGGCGCCCGAAGTCTATATCGCGATCGGCATTTCGGGCGCGATCCAGCACCTTGCCGGCATGAAGGATTCGAAGACGATCGTTGCGATCAACAAGGACGAGGACGCGCCGATCTTCCAGGTCGCCGACGTCGGCCTGGTCGGCGATCTCTTCAAGATCGTGCCGGAGCTGACCGAGAAACTCTGAGGCGTAGCGGCGATGCGGCAGAGCCTGCTCTACTTCGCCGCCGCCGCCTTGTTCGCGATCGCGACGGGCCTCAACCTCTATCATGACGGGCCGAACCTCAAGACCGCGCTCGGCCCCGTTTTGGCCTGGGCGATGCTGATGTTCGCCTTCCGGCTGCGCCGCGCGGACAATTAGAGCCCCTCGAGAAAGGCCGCGATATTGGCGCCCAGCGCGTCGAGGGCATAGCCGCCTTCCAACACCACCACCGCAGGCAGGCCAAGCGCGGCGATGCGGCGGGCGACGATCGTGTAGTCGGCGGTTTCGATGCGGAATTGCGAGATGGGATCGCCGATGAAGGTGTCGGCGCCGTAGGAAATGACGAGCAGGTCCGGCGCGAAGGCGTCGATCTTCGCCAGCGCGGTATCGAGCGCCGGGAGATAGGCGGCGAGATCGGTGCCGCGCGGCAGCGGCAGGTTCAGGGTCGCGCCTTCGCCCTCCCCTTCGCCGGTCTCTTCGGCATGGCCCCAGAAGAAGGGATAATCGGTCCTGGGATCGGCGTGGATCGACGCGAACAGGACGTCGCCGCGGGCGTAGAAGATGTCCTGGGTGCCGTTGCCGTGATGATAATCGACATCAAGGATCGCCACGCGCTTGCCCGCCGCGACCGCGGTCTCGGCGGCGATGGCGGTGCTGTTGAGGTAGCAATAGCCACCCAGATAATCGGCGCCGCAATGATGGCCGGGCGGGCGGCAGAGGGCGAAGGCGGTGCGCTCGCCGCCGAGCACCGCGTCCAAAGCGGTCAGCGCGGATTGCGCGCTCCAATAGGCGCTGTCCCAGGTCCCGGCCGCGATGGGCGAAGAGGCGTCGAAGCTGAACCGGCCGAAGCGGGCGTCGATCCGATCGAGCGCGAGCGGCCGGCGCCGCACCACCGGCCAGGCATAGCCGATCGCATCGCCCGCGCGCCCCGCCGCGCGCCAATCGTTATGCGCTGCCCAGAGGAAAGCGAGATAATCCTCGGCATGCACGGCGCGGAGCGGCGCCTCGCCATGATCGACGGCCGGCTCCGCCCCGCCGAGCGCGGCCAGGATCGCGTCGGCCCGCTTCGGACTCTCCGCGAAGGGCACGAAGACGCCGTTGTGCAGCTCCAGCGCCGGCGCATGATCGCGCTGGCGGGCGTCGAAAAAGGCGCGCATCAGGGCGTGCCGGCGAGATCCGAGGGCAGGCTCGGCTCGGAGAGCAAGCGCCGCATCGCCGCCCAGCGCGCCGCCGGATCGGGCCCGGCACGCTCGATATAGGCTTTCACCATCGCCTGGCCGAGGCCGTAATTGATCACATAAGCGCGGTAATGTTCGGTGAAGGCGATCGATTGCTCGGCACGGCTGCGCGATTGCAGGCCGTAACGCCGGCTGAGCTCGACCGCCTGGGCGCGGGTGATCCGGCCTTCGAGCAGATCGCGGGCAATGGTGAAGCGGGCGCCGCTCAGCTCCTCGATCGCGTTTTGCAATTCGAGATAGGTTTCGGCGCCATCGCTCGCGAGGCCGGCCAGCGGATAAAGCACGCGGCGTTCGAATGCGAGCCGCTCATTGCCCGGAAAGGCGAGCTCGACGCCGTAATTGGCCGAGCCCTCGGCGATGAAGCTTTGCGGCGAATAGAGCGGGTAGAGCATGAACTCGGTCCAGCCCCGCCCGCGCGCCAGATTCTGCTCGAGCAGCATGTTCAGCACGTGATGGCCCGGATAGCCTTCGTGGCAGCCGAGCCCGACGACCCGGCCCATGCGCGAGGGCTGATCGGTGTTGACCTGGATGATCGAGCGGTAATTGCCCTGATACCAATTGTAGCCGGACCAGGGCTTGTTGGTGACCAGCTCGAGCGTGAAGGTCTCGGCTTCGGGCAGCGGGATATGGGGAAGCGTGCGCCGGCGGCATTCGGCGATGGCGGCGCGCATCACCGGTTCCAGCCGGTCACGCGGAATGATGAAGCGATCGGTGAAGGCGTCGACGCGCTCGGCAAGCGGCCCCGTGCCCGGCACCATCGCCTCGATCCGGGCGAGAATCGGATCGTAATGCGAAAGCGGCTGGATCAGCCCTTCCAGATCGACGCCGTAAAGCCCCCGCGCCTCCTCGGCGAAACTGAGGCGCTCGCCCCGCAGCATGCGGACGCGCGTATGGGCGGCACCCAATTGCGCTCCCAAAAATTCGAGGCGCCGACGTACTAAGCTTCCCTCGTCACCCTCCTGAGACAGTGTCTCGGCCGTTAGCCTCAATTCGAGCGAGATTAGCCCGAGCTCAAGCTCTTCAAGGCTCCGCGGATTGGCCTCGGCGGCCGCACGCACTTCGGGCGGGCCGTAATAAGCGTCGATATAGCCGTCGTCGCGCTTGCCAAGCTCCAGCTGCAGCCGGACATAATCGCGCGCGATCCCATCGAGGCCGCCGGCGGACGAGGGGCGGCTGGGCGTCACGCAGCTGGCGAGCAGGGCGCAGGCGAGAAGCAGCGAGCCAAGGTGCGGAAGTTGAGGAAGTTGGCGCTCACGCAGAGAGAAGAGAATCCGGCAAAAGCCTCGATTCATGGAAGCGGCGGAGCAAGGCGAATCGCTGGGCATGAGCCCACGCTGACAGATGAAATCCTACATGGGAAGCGCCGCGGCCCGCTCAATCGATCAGCACGCGCTTCTCGCCGGTGCGGCGGGCGTAGACGATGATGTTGCCGTCCCAGCCGGTCGAGAAGATGGCGCGATCGATATCCTGCTGTTCATATTGCGGCGGCGGGCTGCCGCTCGGCGGCCGGCCGCGAATGCCGACCGCGACGTTCCGAACCGGGCGGCGCAGCGAGACGCCGTGCGAGGCATCGCTGAGCATCGCAAGCGCATCGCGATTGGGATGGCCGAAATTGAAGGCGGCGAAATTCGGCTCCTCGTCGGACGGGTTGCCCGCCTCGATCACCGCGATTTCCGGGGTCATCGCGGCGACCAGCTCGTCCGTGGTGCCGTTGCGGGAGCCGTGATGGCCCGCCTCGTAAACGTCGACATCGAAGATGGCTGGATTGGCCGCGTAGCGCCGAAGCATGGCGCGCTGGGCGGTGTCCTCGAGATCGCCGACGATGAGGAACGAGCTGTCGCCGAATTCGACCCGCACGACGACGCTTTTGTCGTTGCCGTCGGCCGAGCTCGGCCAGCTCGCCGGATCGGCCTCCGATCCCCAGAGCAGGCGCAGATCGGGCGAACCATCGCCCGTGCAACGCAGCGGATCGATCGCGGCGTTGGTGAGGCCGTTGTCGCCGGGGAGCTGCGAGACGTCCATCCGGGTGACGCCGATGCCGTTCGCCGCGGCAAAGGTGGTGAGCTGGTTCTGCGTGTTGATCCCGGAGCCGGCGGTCTGCGCATTGGTGACGATGTGGCGCAGCGTGTAGCGGGCCGGATTGGCGAGGGCCGGGGCGCCGGTCGTGTGATCGCTGTGCGGGTGGGTGAAGACGACCAGATCGATGGTCCGGCCGAGATCGGGCCGGCGCGCGAAGACTCCGTCCAGATAGTCGGTGAGGTGCCGGGTCCAGAGCCTGGGCGGAGCGCCGCCTCCCGTATCGATCAGCACGAGCCCGCAGCTGAATTCGAGCAGGGTCGCGGCGCCCTGGCCGACATTGATGAAATGCGCTGCCATCCAGGAGCGGTTGCGCGGGCCGAGCCGCGGGAAGCCGGGCGGCGTCAGGACGGCGCGCTGGGCAACGTGCAGGCCTTCCTCCGGCTGGGCGGCGGCGGGCGTCGCAGCCAGGGCCAGGCCCGAAAGGATTGTCGCCATCCAGCTGCGCATGGGCACCTCCACCAGATTCCGGGAAAAGCTGCGCCCTCGCGGGCTGGAGGTCTCGTCAAGCTGTGTCCGAAATGGCGGAGGGGCCGCCGAGTCTCGTCCGAACCGGACCGACGAATAGACGACGAATACGGCTTGCTTAACTTGCCTCCGGAACGGATGATCTTTCAGTCCGAATCGGGGGGATTATGGACGGACTTGAAGCAATCGAATTCGTCATGCGCGAGCTGGCGCTGTTCGCGGCGATTGGCTTCCTTTTGCTTGGCATCGGCGATCTCATCGTCGATTTCATCTGGATCGGGACGAAGCTGGGGCCCAGGCGCGCGCAGGCCGTGCCGAGCGCGGCGCGGCCGGGGCAGATCGCCATCTTCCTGCCCGCATGGGACGAAGCGACGGTGATCGGGGCGATGCTGGGCCATGCCCGCGCGGCCTTCGGCGGCGCGGATTATCGGCTCTACGCCGGCTGCTATCCCAACGATCCGAAGACGATCGCCGCCGTGCGCGCGGCAGCATGGGACCGGCTGCGGCTCGTCATCGGCCCGGCGCCGGGGCCGACCAGCAAGGCCGATTGCCTGAACCGGCTCTGGGAGGCGATGCGGACGGACGAGGCGGCCGAGGGCATGCGCTTCAAGGCGATCGTGCTGCACGATGCCGAGGACGTGGTGCACAGCGCGGAGCTCGCCCTGTTCGACGCGCTGATCGAGCGGTTCGATCTGGTCCAGCTGCCGGTCGTGCCGTTGATCGACGCGGGCTCGCGCTGGATCGGCGGCCATTATGCGGACGAATTCGCCGAGGCGCACGGCAAGGAGCTGGCGGTGCGCGAGGCGCTGGGCGCCAGCCTGCCCTCGGCCGGGGTCGGCTGCGCGATTTCGCGCCCGGCGCTCGCGGCGCTGGCCGAGGCGCATGGCGCGCCGTTCGATCCGGCCAGCCTGACCGAGGATTATGAGCTCGGGCTGAGGCTCAAGGCGATGGGGCGCGCCGCCTGCTTCGTCCGCCATCGGCCGGGCGACGGGCAGGCCCTGGTTGCGACCCGCGAATATTTCCCGGCTACGCTCGACGCCGCGGTCGCGCAGAAAGCGCGCTGGATGGCGGGAATCGCGCTCGCGGGCTGGGACCGGCTCGGCTGGCGGGGCGGGCTCGCCGAGCGCTGGATGCGGCTGCGCGACCGCCAATCCCTGCTCGCCGCCTTGATCCTGGGCGCGGCCTATCTGGCACTGCTGCTCTGGACGCTGCTCCTGGCCTGGACGGGCGCGCCGCCCGGCTTCACGCCTGCGCTGACCCTGCTGATGGCGGTCAATTCGGCGCTGCTGCTCTGGCGCCTGGCGATGCGCTTCGGCTTCGTCGCGCGGCTCTACGGCTGGCGCGAGGGGCTGCGCGCGCTGCCGCGCACCGTCACCGCCAATCTCATCGCCATGCTCGCCGCCCGCCGGGCGCTGGGCCGCTATCTCCTCATGCTCAGGACCGGCGCCGCGACCTGGGACAAGACCGCCCATGCCTTCCCCGTCCAGCCCCCGGCCGAATGACCCGCGCGGCCCCCTTGCGCTTCCTCGCGCTGGTCCTCGGCGTCTGGATCGGCGCCCGGGCCTTCATCCTCGCTTTGCCCGGCTCCCCGCCGCCGCAGCCCATGGCCGCGGCAACCGAGCCAAGACCGCAAAGGCCCTCTTCACCGGCAGCGCCCCTGTTCGCTGACACTCGATCCGCGTTCTCCGAGACGCCTTCTTCGCCGGCGAAAGGCGTGCCTTACCGGACGGCTACGGCGCGGCTTCCGGGCTTGCCGCCGGGAATATTCGGCGGCGTGCCGCCGCAGACTCAGGTGCCTTTTCGTCCGGCCGCCATCCCGCCGGCCGCCCCCCGGGCGCCTGCGGCGCAGCCCGACATGACCCTCCTTCGGCCCGGGCCGGCCGATGGAGACCGAGCCGGCTCCCCCTGGTCCGCTTCGGCCTGGCTGCTGGTCCGCGGCGGGCGGGGGCAGGCGGCGCTGGCACCCGGCGGGACGCTCGGCGGGAATCAGGCCGGGGGGCGGCTGCTCTACCGGCTGGACGGCGCGCTGGCGTTGAGCGGACGCGCCTACGTCCCGCTGCGGCGGCCGCGCGGCGCCGAGCTTGCCGCGGGGATCGACTGGCGGCCGGTGGCGCGCCTGCCCGTCCATCTGCTGGCCGAGCGGCGGCAGGATCTGGGCGGGGAAGGCCGGTCCGCCTTCGCATTCACCCTATATGGCGGCGCCGAGGGGAGGCTGCCGGCGGGCCTGCGCGGCGAGGTCTACGGCCAGGCGGGCGTGGTCGGCACGCGGTCGCGCGACCTCTTCGCCGACGGCATGGGCCGCGTCGAGCGCCCGATCGGCCGCGGGGTCGGCATCGGGGGCGGGCTCTGGGGCGCGGCACAGCCCGGCGCCGCACGGCTCGACACCGGGCCGTCGATGGTCTGGCGGCCCGCTTTGCCCCGCACCCGCTTGCGGCTGCAGGCGGACTGGCGCTTCCGCCTCGCCGGCGACGCAGCGCCCGGCTCCGGCCCGGCGCTGACCGTCGCGCTCGATTTCTAGGCGCGGCGCGCCTTCCGCCGCCGGGCGATCCCCGTTAGGGTCGCGGCCTCATGGATATCTACCTGCCGATTGCGGGCCTGTCGGTGAACGCGCTGGTGATCGTCGGCCTCGGCGGGCTGGTCGGGTTGCTGACCGGCATGGTCGGGGTCGGCGGCGGCTTCCTGACCACGCCGATCCTGATCTTCTACGGCATCCCGCCCGCGGTCGCGGTCGCCTCCGCGACGACGCAGATCACCGGCACCTCCATTTCCGGCGTGCTCGCCCACCGGCGGCGGCGCGGCGTCGATGTGCAGATGGGCGCGGTGATCATCGTCGGGGGCGTGGTCGGCTCGATCCTCGGCGGGCTCCTGTTCCGGCTGCTCCAGGATCTGGGCCAGATCGATACCGTGATCTCGATCCTCTACGTGCTGCTGCTCGGCTCGATCGGGATCATGATGGCCAAGGAGGCGGCGACCGCGCTCGGCATTCTAAAGCCTTCGGAACGCGCGCTGGCCCGGGCGGCTAGGCGGCACAATCCGGTGATCGCGATCCTGCCGATGCGCTGGCGCTTCTACCGCTCGGGCCTCTACATCTCGCCGCTCGCGCCGCTGCTGCTCGGTTTCGTCTCCGGCATGCTGACCGTGCTGCTCGGCGTCGGCGGCGGCTTCATCATGGTGCCGGCGATGATCTACCTGCTCGGGATGTCGGCGCAGGTCGTGGTCGGCACGTCCCTGCTGCAGATCCTGTTCGTCACGGCCGTGACCACCATCGTCCACGCCACCACCACGCGGTCGGTCGATATCGTGCTCGCCGGGCTGCTGCTTTTGGGCTCGGTGATCGGCGCCCAATATGGGGCCCGCCTGGCCCAGAAGATGAAGCCGGAGCTGCTCCGCATGGTGCTCGCCATCGTCGTCCTCGCGGTGGCGCTGCGGATGGCGCTCCAGCTCGGCTGGCGGCCCGAGGAAATCTATACGGTGCAGATGCTGTGAGACGGCTCCGGGTCCTGATCCTCGCTTTGCTCGCACCGCTGGCGATGGCTCAGACGCCGGCGCCTGAGCAGCCGCGGCTCGTCCCCGACGTCTCGCAGGAGAATGTCGAGATCCGCTATTCCTTCGCCGGCGCCGAATTGCTGCTGTTCGGCGCGATCCTTTATCCGGGCGGGCGGGCCCCGGAGCCGGGGACCGAGGTGGCCGTGGTGCTGAAGGGGCCGCTCGAGCGGGTCGTGCTGCGCGAAAAGCAGAAGGTGGCCGGCATCTGGATGAACGTCGAGCGGGTCCGCTTCCGCTCGGTGCCGGGCTTCTACGCGGTCGCCTCGTCGCAGCCCTTGTCGCGGCTGATCGACGAACGCACCGCCGCGATCTACGAGCTTGGCCTCGAAAACCTCCAGCTCTCGCCGGGCGGCGGCGCCTCGCCCGAAGTGCTGCGCCGTTTCGAGCAGGGCCTGATCGACCTGCGCCGCCGCCATCTTCTCTACGCCGAATATCCACGCGGCGTGACGATCAGCGAGGGCGTGCTCTACCGCGCCCGCATCGCCATTCCGGCACGCGTGCCCGTCGGCACCTATACCGCGGAGACCTTCCTGATCCGCGACGGGCGGGTGATCGCGGGCGCCGTCCGAGAGATCAGGATCGAGAAGCTCGGCTTCGAACGTTTCGTCGCCGACGCGGCCGAGCGCTGGTCGCTGACCTATGGGATCGTCGCGGTGGCGCTGTCGCTGCTGCTGGGCTGGGGCGCGAGCGCGCTCTTCCAGCGCCGTTACGGTTAGAGCTTGTTTACCTTATCTGTCTAGAAACCCTGGGATTGCCGGAGAAGAGGGCGCCCAGTGGCATGACCGATGCAATGAACCTGCACAATTTCCCTACCGCCGACGGCAGCGGGGAGGCGCCCGACATTCGTCCGGCGCCGCGCAACCTCCTGACCGCGAGTCACGAGGCGATCGGCCAGATTATCGAAGTGGGGGGCAGCGGGGCCCGGGTCGAGATTATCGGCCGGAGGCTCGAAGAGCTGGCCGGCGATCCGGATCCCTCGATCGCCATGTCGGGTCAGGTCGGCAGCCAGATCAAGATCGCCTGCGGCCGCCGCTGGCTGCTCGCCAACGTCCGCACGCTCAAGGTAACCGATCCCGAGGCCGGCCACGTCACCGCCGACATCGATTTCCTCGGCGAGGGCGACGAGCATGCATCGACCGGCAAGCTCATCAACTTCAAGCGCGGCATCACCGCCTATCCGATCCCCGGCAGCAAGGCCTATCCGGTCGCCGGCAACGATCTGAAGCAGATGTTCGCCGCCGACGAGCGCGCCCATATCGAGATCGGCACCGTCTACCCGACCAAGGACGTGCGCGCCGCGCTCTACGTCGATTCGCTGCTCGGCAAGCACTTCGCGCTGCTGGGTTCGACCGGTACCGGCAAATCGACCTCCGCCGCCCTGATCATGCACCGGATCTGCGATCTCTCGCCCGAAGGCCATATCGTGATGATCGATCCGCACGGCGAATATTCGGCCGCGTTCAAGGGCCATGGCGAAATCTTCAACGTCGACAATCTGGCCATGCCTTATTGGCTGATGAACTTCGAGGAGCATTGCGAGGTGTTCGTCACCACGCAGGGCGCCGAGCGGCAGCGCGACATGGACATCCTGGCCAAATGCCTGCTCCAGGCCCGCGCCAAGAACCGCGCCGCCGAAGGCCTTTCCAAGCTCACCGTCGATTCGCCCATTCCCTATGCGCTGTCCGATCTGACCAACACGATCACGCACGAAATGGGCCTGTTGAACAAGGCGACCGACACCGCCCCCTTCATGCGGCTCAAGACCAAGATCGACGAGCTGAAATCCGATCCTCGCTACCAGTTCATGTTCTCGGGCATGCTCGTCGCCGACACGATGGGCGCGTTCGTCTCCAAGATCTTCCGCCTGCCCGCGCGCGGCAAGCCGATCTCGATCATCGACGTCTCGGGCGTGCCCTCGGACATCACTTCGGTGGTGGTGGCGGTGCTCTCCCGCCTCGTCTTCGATTATGCGATCTGGTCGCGCTCCGAAGTGCAGCGGCCCGTCCTCCTGATCTGCGAGGAGGCGCATCGCTACATCCCCTCGGACAAGAATTCGACCGGCCAGGCGGTGCGCAAGATCCTCGAGCGGATCGCCAAGGAAGGCCGCAAATACGGCGTCTCGCTCGGCCTGATCACGCAGCGTCCGTCCGATCTCGCCGAGGGCGTGCTTTCGCAATGCGGTACCATCATCGCCATGCGGCTCAACAACGACCGCGACCAGGCCTTCGTGAAATCGGCGATGCCGGAGGGGTCGCGCGGCTTCCTCGACGTGATCCCGGCGCTCAGGAATCGCGAATGCATCGTCTGCGGCGAGGGCGTCTCGATCCCGATCCGCGTCAGCTTCGACGATCTCGAACGCGACCGCTGCCCGGCCTCGTCCGATCCGCTCTTCTCCGAACTCTGGAAGCAGACCGGCGAGGAGGAGGCGATGGTCTCCCGCGTCGTCAAGCGCTGGCGCGCCCAGGGCCGCTAAGGCCCGGCACCGACCGGAC
>DATINU010000005.1:0-9480 GCA_035473955.1 Allosphingosinicella sp. | reverse complement strand
CCGGCCATATCGAGGCGGTGCAGGTGGTCTTCGATCCGGCGCGGATCAGCTATCGCCAGCTTGCCGCCCGCTTCCTGCGCACCATCGATCCAACCGATTCGGGAGGGCAGTTCTGCGACCGCGGCGAGAATTATCACACCGCCATCTTCGCTTTGAACGCGGCCCAGCGGCGCGACGCCGAGGCGGCGGTGGCCGAGGCGAACCGGGTGCTGCGCGGACGCGTGACGACGCCGGTGCGCGGCGCTGCCCGCTTCTACGCGGCCGAGGCCTACCACCAGGATTATGCCCGGCGGAATCCCGATGCGTACAACCGCTATCGGCGCGGCTGCGGCAAGGATGCGCGGCTACGCGCCGTCTGGGGCAATCAGGCGGCCGCGCACTAGCGCCGCCGCAGCACGCCCATCGCCGCGACCGTCATCGCTTCGGTCGCGGTGGAGATCACCGCTTCGGCGTCGGGAGCCCAGAACGGGCTGTGCAGCGAGGGCAGCCGCGCCGCATCGCCGCTCGTCGCCTGCCAGCGCGCCTGCGGGACGCCGCCGACCCAGAAGATCAGGCTTTCGATCCGGGGATCGGCGAGGTGGTAGCGGCTGAAATCCTCGCCGCCCATCACCGGCGGCGTGCGCTGAACGCGGGTCTCGCCGAAATGCTGGCGGAAGAGCGCGACGGTGCTGTCGGTCAGCGCCTCGGTGTTGACGGTGGCCGGAGTCGCTTCGGCCTCGCGCACCGTCACCACCGGCATCCGGTCTTCGGGCACGCCGGCGGCGATCGCTTCGCCGCGGGCGATGCGGGCGATGCCGTCGAGCAGCATGCGCCGCACCTCGGGGGTGAAGCTGCGCACGGTGAGCTGCAGCCGGGCCTCGTCCGAGATGATGTTATGCTTGGTGCCCGAGTGGAAACTGCCGACCGTGACTACCGCCGATGCCAAAGGATCGAGCTCGCGGCTGACCAGGGTCTGCAGCGAGGTGACGATCCGGCTGGCGAGCACGATCGGATCGCGGGTGGTATGCGGATAGGCGCCGTGGCCGCCGACGCCGCGCACCTGGATGTCGACCGAATCGACATTGGCCAGCGCCGGTCCGGCCGAATAGCCGATCATCCCGGCGGGCAGGCTCGCCGCGTCGTGGAAGGCGATCGCGTGGGTGGGGTGCGGGAAACGCGAGAACAGGCCGTCCTCGAGCATTGCCTTGGCGCCCTGGCTGGTCTCCTCGCCGGGCTGGGCGATCATCACGAGCGTGCCGGACCATTGCGAGCGCATTGCCGCCAGCCGCCGCGCCGTGCCGACCCAGGCGGTCATATGGGTGTCGTGGCCGCAGGCGTGCATGATCCCGGTTTCGAGGCCTTCGCGGGTCTGCCCGCGGGCGCGGCTGGCGAAGGCGAGGCCGGTTTCCTCGGTCACGGGGAGCGCGTCCATGTCGGCGCGCAGCAGCAGCACCGGGCCGGGGCCGTTTTCCATCACCGCGACCACGCCGGTGCCGCCGACCCCCGTGGTGACGGTGAAGCCGGCGCGGCGCGCCTCCTCGGCCATGCGGGCGGCGCTGCGCGTCTCCTGCATGCTGAGCTCGGGGTTGGCGTGGAGATCGCGGTAGAGCGCCATCAGGTTCGGCATGTCGCCGCGGACGGCCTGATCGAGTTCCTGGGCCTCGGCGGGGCTCAGCATGGCGGAGGCCATGAGCATGGCGGCGAGGAATTTGTATCGCATGGGCACCTCAACGGCTTGGCACGAGCTCGATCACGTCGAGCAGGGATTCGTGATGGGGATAGGGAAAGGCGATCCGCCAGCGCGCCTCGCCGACCCGCTCGAGCAGGCCGATCAGGTCGCGCTCGCGGTCGCGCCCGTAGCGCAGCGCCCGCGTCTCGTCGCCGAGGATGAGCGTGCCGAGGAAGACCAGCCGTCGGCTGCTGTCCGGAAAGAGCGTGCCGACGGGGCGCTGCGACCCGGTCAGCTTGGTGAATTCGAGCCGCCCGCCGCGCTGGCTGATCCGGCAGCGGAACGGCGGGTAGGCGATATATTCGAGCAGACCCGGCTGCGCGGCGCCGAGCTTGATCGTCCGGCAGGCATAAATGCCGGGCGGCGGCGCGGCGTTGGGCAATGCGGTGTCGGGCTCGAACAGGGCGCCGCCCCGCGCGATCTCCGCGGCGTCGGCGCCGGCCTGGACCCTGGCCAGCGCCGCGACCCAGGCGTCTCGCCAGTTGCGGATGCGGCGGCGGTCGTCGGCGGTCGCGGCGCTCCGCCAGCCGACCCCGGGCGCGGCCGGCACCACCTCCTGCGCGGCCGCACCGGCGGCAAGGAGCAAGGGAAGAGCGAGGAGGAGCCGCTTCATCGGTCGAGCTTGCGCCAGCCGCGCGGGCGCCGCAAGCCTCACTGCGCGGTCCAGCCGCCGTCCATGGAGAGATTGGCGCCCGTGATCGAGCTCGCTTCGTCACGGCAGAGGAAGACGACCAAGGCGGCGACCTGCTCCGGCGTCACGAACTTCTTGGTGGGCTGGGCGGCGAGCATGACATCGTTGATCACCTGCTCGCGGGTCAGGCCGCGGGTCTTCATCGTGTCGGGGATCTGGTTCTCGACCAGGCTGGTCCAGACGTAGCCGGGGCTGATGCAGTTGACGGTCACACCCGCGGTCGCCGCCTCCAGCGCGACCGTCTTGGTGAGGCCGGCAATGCCGTGCTTGGCGGCGACATAGGCGCTCTTGTTCGGGCTGGCGACGAGGCTGTGCGCCGAGGCGGTATTGACGATCCGGCCCCAGCCTTTCGCCTTCATCGCGGGCAGCGCGAGGCGGATGGTGTGGAAGGCGGCGCTGAGATTGAGCGCCATGATCAGATCCCATTTCTCAACCGGGAATTCGTCGATCGGCGCGACATGCTGGGTGCCGGCATTGTTGACCAGGATGTCGAGCGGACCTGCGTCGGCGAGCATCGCCTCGATCGCCTCGGGCCGGGTGAGATCGGCGTCGCTATAGCCCGCGTCGAGCTCCGCGCGGAGCTTCGCGATCTCGCCGGCGTCGCCGAAGCCGTTCAGGATCAGCGTGGCGCCCTCGGCGCTGAGAGCGCGCGCGATGGCGAGCCCAATCCCCGAGGTGGAGCCGGTGACGAGCGCGGTCTTGCCTTTGAGGAACATGGTGGATTGTCCTTTCTACGAAGCGAGATCGAAGGCGGCGGTGCGCCCGTCGACGATATTCTTGGCGAGAAGGGCGTCGTGGCGCATCGTCTCGGCGATGGCCGCAAGGCCTTCGCGCCAATGATGCTCCATCGTGTCGCGTGAAAATTCGAAATCGCCGGCGCCGCCCTCCCAGCCATGCTTACGGTAGATCAGGTGGACGACATTGACCGCATGCTCGGCGGCGAGCTTGGCGAGCGCCCGCACGTCCTCGTCGTCGGCAAGCGCAGGCGGAAGCTTGGCCAGCACCTTCCGGATCGCCTCGCGCTCCTTGCGGAGCTTGATCAGCTGATCGGTCACCTGCCGGGTGCGGCTCGAATAGCGGATGTCCTTCTCGCGCGCATAGACGTCCATGATCGTGGCCGGCAGGGCGCCGCGGGCCGGGAACAGATCGACCTGGAAGACGAGCAGATCCTCGCTCTGCTGGTCGAGCACGAAGGACAAAGGCGTGTTGGAGACGATGCCGCCGTCCCACCACCAGGCGCCGTCGATCTCGATCGGCGGGAGACCGGGCGGAAGCGCGCCCGAGGCCATGATGTGGCGCGCGTCGATCCGGTCCTTGCGCGTGTCGAAGAAGTTCAGATTGCCGGTCTCCACATCGACCGCGCCGACCGACAGCCGCACCGGGCCGGCGTTCAGCAAATCCCAATCGACGAAGGCGTCGAGCGTCGCCGCGAGCGGGGCGCTGTCGTAGAAGCTGAGCGCGCCGGAACTCTTGGGCGGGACCATGGCCGGCGGGAGGGCGCGCGGGCTGAAGAAGCCAGGCACGCCCTGCAGCGCGACGATGCCCGCGGACATGAGATGCGTCCATTCGCGCCATTGCTCCGAGCCGCCGAGCGGCAAAGCGGGGAGCGCGGAGGTGACCCGCTCCCAGAAACCGCGCAGCTTCGCGACGCGCTCGGCAGGCGGGTTGCCGGCGATGATCGCGGCGTTGACTGCGCCGATCGAGATGCCGGCGACCCAATCCACTTCGATCGCCTTCTCCTGCAGCCCCTCGAACACGCCGGCCTGATAGGCGCCGAGCGCGCCCCCGCCTTGCAGGACCAAAGCGACCTGATCGGGCAGCGGCAGCCGCTCGGGCGTGCGGGCCCTGCGCCTGGTGGGGGAATCGGCCATCGCGGCGTCCCTCGCGCTCCGGCCGATTATATGCAAGTGAGAAGGGTGCAACTTCGGATGCGTCCGGTGCATTGTGGCGCAAGAAGGAGACAAGGCGATGCGGTTCGGTGGGCGCAGGGACAGCGACAATGTCGAGTTCCGCGAAGGCGGCAGCGGCGGTGGCGGCTTCGGCCTGGGCGGCGGGGGAGGCGGCGGCGGCGTCTCGATGCTGCTCGGCCTCGTCTTCAGCCGCTTCGGCATCGGCGGCGTGGTCGTGCTCGTGATCGTGATGTTCTTCTTCGGCGGGCTCGGCAATCTGGTCGGTGGCGGCGGCCAGCAGGCGGTGGGCACCGGCCAGGGGCAGAATACCAGCGGACGCACCTGCGCCAGCGAGCCCACGATCCGCTTTGCCTGCCAGACCCTCGCCTCGACCGAGGACCAGTGGACCGCGCTCTTCCAGGCGAACGGCCGCCGCTACGAAGCGCCCAAAATGGTGATCTTCGAGGGCACGGACCGGTCCGGCTGCGGCACGGCGGACGCGCGCATGGGCCCGTTCTATTGCCCCGCCGATCACAGCGTCTACCTCGACATGGCCTTCTTCCGCGAGCTGGCCCAGCGCTTCCAGGCGCCCGGCGACTTCGCCCAGGCCTATGTGATCGCGCACGAGGTCGGCCATCATGTCCAGACCCTGCTCGGCACCTCCGACCGGATCCGCCAGGCGCAATCGGCGGTACGCGAGGGCGAGGCCAATGCGCTGCAGGTGCGGATGGAGCTGCAGGCCGATTGCTATGCCGGCGTCTGGGCCTCGCGCGAGCAAAGCGCGATGGAGCCGGGCGATCTCGAGGAGGGGATGACGGCCGCGGCGGCGATCGGCGACGATACGCTGCAGCGCGCCGGCGGCGGCGCGGTCGTGCCGGAAAGCTTCACCCACGGCAGCTCGGCCCAGCGCCAGGAAGCCCTGATGCGAGGCTATCGCGGCGGCAATCCGGAGGCATGCGCGGCATATACGCAGGGCATCTGAGCCTCTATCCTCTCCGAATTGAGGGAGGTTCAAATGCTTCGTTATTTTGCGTTTTTGCTATTCGTTTTCGCCGCCGTCCCGGCCGCTGCCCAGTCGGCCTTCACCAGCGAGCGGATCAGCGTCACCGTCGTCGGCACCGGCCCCGACGTTGTCCTGATCCCGGGCCTCACCTCGTCGCCCGAGGTTTGGGCAAGCACCGTCGCCGCGATGCCGGGCTATCGCTATCACCTCATTCACGTCTCCGGCTTTGCCGGGCGCCCGGCGGGGGCGAACGCGGCCGGCCCCGTGCTGGCGCCGGTCGCGGATGAAATCGCCCGCTACATAAGCGAGCAGCGGCTGAGCCGCCCGGCGCTGATCGGCCATTCCCTGGGTGGCAGCTGGGCGATGATGGTGGCGGGCCGCCATCCCGAACTCGTGTCGCGAGTGATGGTGGTCGACATGATGCCGTTCATGGCGGCGATGTTCGGCGGCCCCGGCGTGACGGCGGATTCGATCCGGCCCATGGCGGAGCAGATGCGCCAGCGCATGGCGGCTCCGCTAGGCGAGCCGGAGCGCCGTCAACAGGCGGAGCGGACGATCGCCACCATGGTGCGCACCGAATCGCTTCGCGCCGGCCCGGTCCAACAGAGCGTGACGAGCGACACGAATGTCGTCGCGCAAGCCATGTACGACCTGATCACGACCGACCTTAGACCCGATGTCGCACGCATAAGCGTCCCGTTCATGGTGCTATGGGTCCTGCCGCCCAACGCCCCGGTGAGCCAGGAGCAGATGACGGCATTCTATGCCGCGTCCTATGCCGGCGCGCCGCAGGCGGTGGTGCGGCAGATCCCGGAATCCTATCATTTCATCATGTTCGATCAGCCGGAGGCCTTCCAGCGCGAGCTTCGGGCCTTTCTGCAGGGGAGTTGAAAAGAATGCGCCGGCGTGACGGCTGCTGTCACGCCGGCGCCGGACGGGCCCTTGGGAAGAGGGAATGCCCGTCAGTTGCGAACCGTTCGCAATGTTCTTGACACTATTGCGAATGAATTGCAATAGCCTCTTTAGCGACCGGAGACCCGGCGCCTTGAAGGGGCTCGTCCAGATGACCAAATCCGTTTCGGCCACGCGCACGCCGTTCTATCTCGCGCTTGGCGCCGTGGGCTTTTTGTCTTCCCCGGCTTTGGCCACGCCAGATTCGGTCGACGAGCAAAGCGACGTCCGCAGCGAGCAGAATGTCGTCGTCACCGGCGAGCGGAACGAGAACGAGCTGGAGACGCCCAAGGCGACCAACGAGCTGCTGGATACTTCGCAGACGGTCACCGTCATCTCGGACCAGACCCTCAGGCGGCAGAATCTGCTGACCCTGCGCGACGCGCTCGCCACCGTGCCCGGGATCACCTTCGGAGCCGGCGAAGGCGGCGGCGGCTATGGCGATTCGATCAACCTGCGCGGCTATGCGGCCAGCAACGACATCACCCAGGACGGCGTCCGCGATTCGGCCCAGTACAGCCGCACCGACCCGTTCAACCTGCAGCAGATCGAAATCTACAACGGCGCCAACAGCGTGTTCAACGGCTCGGGCTCGGTCGGCGGCACCATCAACCTGGTCTCGAAAATCCCGCAGGCCGACGATCTGACCATCCTTTCGGCGGCCGCCGGCACCGACCAATATTATCGCGCCACCCTGGATACGAACGTCAGGACCAGCGATCTGATCGCGGTGCGGCTGAACGCCATGTGGCACCGCAACGACGTTCCCGGCCGCGATGTCGAGGAATATCGCCGCTGGGGCGTGGCGCCGTCGATCACCTTCGGCATCGAATCGCGGACCAGCCTGACGCTCGCCTACGTCCACCAGCACGACAACAATACGCCGGTCTACGGTGTCCCCTATTTCCTCAACCATCTGAACGACGGGCCGCTGCCGGGCGCGGACGACAGCGACTATTTCGGCTATCGCAACATCGACGAGCAGCGGGTCAATGTCGACCGCTTCACCGCGACCTTCCGCCACGAATTCAGCGACTCGCTCTCGGTCCGCAACCTGGCCCGATGGCAGCGCGTCCATCAGCGCAGCCAGACCAGCGCGCCGCAAGGCACCTTCTGTCTGGCGGGGACGGGCCTCCAGCCCGTCTCGACGACCGCCAACGGCCCCGGCGCGGCCTGCTCGGTCTCGCTGACCAACGTCGTCGACAATAATGGCGTCTTCCGCGGGACCAACAATCCGCTGGTCGTCGCCGTGCCGGCCGGCTTCTTCCAGCCGAACGGGCCGCGCGGCCTGGTCCGCGATCAGGAAAACGATCTGCTCTACAATCAGACCGACCTTCGCTGGGAGGCGGGCGAGGCGAACGGGCTGCATAACGTGCTGGTCGTCGGCGTCTCCTTCTCGCGGGAGGATTATTCGATCGAGACCGCCTCGCTGTTCCGCAACGCGCTCGGCCAGGCGATCGTCAATCCGCAATATGATTACCGCAATCCGAACTCGCTCTGGACGGGGCCGATCAACTATACGGTGACCGCCCGCTCGCGCGGCGACGCCGACAATCGCGCCATCTACGCCTTCGACACGCTCGAGATCGGGCGGCAGTTCGAATTGAACGCGGGCGTGCGGCTCGAGCGCGCCGAGGCGACCTTCCGCAATGTGCCGCTCGCCGTCTATCCGCCCGGCACGGCGGCGCTGACCGCGCTGCAACTGGCGCCGCAGGTCAGCGAGGAGACGCTCTTCTCCTATCGGGCCGGCGCCGTCTTCAAGCCGACGGCGCGCACCTCGCTCTACGTCGCCTACGGCAATGCCCGCACGCCGGCCTCGGCGACCGTCCGGCTCGGCTGCGGCGTACTGACCGCCGTCAACGCCGCCGATCCATGCACGGCGGCGCCGGAGACCGCGGTCAATTACGAGATCGGCGCCAAGGCGGACGTATTCGGCCGCCGGCTCCAGCTCACGCTCGCCTTGTTCCGCAACGAGCGCAGCAATTTCCGGGTGCCGTCCAACGATCCGGTCAATCCGACGCTGCAGGTGGTCGACGGCCGCTCGCGGGTCGACGGCATCGCGCTCGGCGCCTCGGGCAACATCACCCCCGAATGGGCGATCTTCGCCAATTACACCTATCTTGACGGCGAAGTGCTGCAGAGCGTTTCGGACTTCTGCCTGGCCAATCCGAGCGCGGCCTGCCTGAACAGCGCGACCATCCCGGACCCGCAGGCGGGCGACCGGCTGATCCAGACGCCGAAACATTCGGGCAGCCTGTTCACCACCTATCGCTTCCCGTTCGGCCTGCAGGTCGGCTACGGCTTCACCTATCAGGGCAGCTTCGCGACCCACCAGCGCACGCTGCTCCAGCGCACCCAATATTTCGCCGACGATTATCTGACCCACCGGCTGTTCTTCTCCTACGAAGTGACCGAGGGACTGACCGCGCAGCTGAACATCCAGAACGTGACCGGCGAGCATTATTTCACCAACATCCGCAACAACGTGAACGCCACCACCGGGGTGGTGGGCGGCGGCTGGGCGACGCCCGGCGAGGGCCGCTCGGCGGTGGCGAGTCTGTTCTACTCGTTCTGAGGCCGCTAAGCTCGCGGCCATGATGCTCGCCGTCCCCGATCTGCTCGACCAGGCGGGGGTGGCGCGCGTCCGCGCGATCATCGACGCGGGCGAATGGCAGGACGGCAATGCCACGTCCGGGCATCAGTCCGCGCTGGCCAAGAAGAACGAGCAGCTGCCCGAGGACAGCGCGGCGGCGAAGGAGGCGGGGCGGCTGGTGCTCGACGCGCTCGGCCGTTCGCCCCTGTTCATCGCGGCGGCGCTGCCGCTGAAGATTTTTCCGCCGCTCTTCAACCGCTACCAGGGCGGCGAGCGGTTCGGCACCCATATCGACAATGCGGTGCGGATCCACCGGGGCAGCGAATTCCGGGTGCGGACCGATATGTCGGCGACGCTCTTCCTGGAGGATCCCGAGGCCTATGCGGGCGGCGAGCTGGTGGTCGAGGACAATCTCGGCGTCAATGCGGTGAAGCTGCCGGCCGGGCACCTGCTCCTCTACCCCGCGTCGAGCCTGCACCGGGTCGAGCCCGTGACGAGGGGCGTGCGGGTGGCGAGCTTTTTCTGGGTGCAGTCGATGATCCGCGACGACGGGGCGCGGACGATCTTGTTCGACCTCGACCGGTCGATCCAGGCGGTGGCGGCGGACCGGGGGCAGGACGATCCGGAGGTGGTCCGGCTGACGGG
>DATINU010000004.1:0-6827 GCA_035473955.1 Allosphingosinicella sp. | reverse complement strand
GGCTATGGCCGCACGCCCCCGCACGCGGCCTGGCCCGGCGGTGCGCGGATCGCCGTCCAGTGTGTGCTGAATTATGAGGAGGGTGCGGAGGCCTGCACGCTGGATGGCGATCCGGCCTCCGAGGTCTTTCTCTCCGACATCGCCAATGCCGCGCCCATTGAGGGCGCGCGGCATATGAGCATGGAGCAGATTTACGAATATGGCTCTCGCGCCGGGGTTTGGCGGCTGCTCAGGCTGTTCGAACGCTACGACGTGCCGCTGACCGTCTTCGGCGTCGCGCTGGCGATGCAGCGCAATCCGGCGGTCGTGGAGGCCTTTCTGGAGGCCGGCTACGAGATCGCATCGCACGGCTGGCGCTGGATCAACTATCAGCACCTGTCCGAGGCCGAGGAGCGTGCCGACCTGGAACGCGCGATCGAAGTGCACAAAGAGCTGACCGGCGAACGCCCGCTCGGCTGGTATACGGGCCGGACCAGCCCCAGTACGCGCCGCCTCGTGGCGGAGGAGGGCGGCTTTCTCTACGACGCCGACGATTATTCCGACGATCTGCCCTTCTGGACAAAGGCGGCGGGGAAAAGCCACCTGATCATCCCCTATTCGCTGGAGACCAACGACATGCGCTTCGCCTCGGCCAACATGCACACCGGCGATCAGTTCTTCCATTATCTGCGCGACGCGTTCGACGTCCTCTATGCGGAAGGCGAGGAGCGGCCGAAGATGATGTCGGTCGGCCTCCATTGCCGCCTCGCCGGGCGACCGGGCAAGCTGGCCGGGCTCGAGCGCTTCCTGAAGCACGCGCTCGGGCACAAGGACGTCTGGTTCTGCCGCCGCATCGAGATCGCGCGGCACTGGCGCGAGACCCACCCGCATGCTTGACGATCTTCGCCGCCATTACATCAACCTCGCCCAGCCCCGGCTGGGCGCGGAGGTCGTCCATGCCACCGACGATTTCTTCGCGGACAAGGCGCGGCTGATCGATCCAGCCGAGCCGGTCTTCATCCCCGGCAAATATGACGAGCACGGCAAGTGGATGGACGGCTGGGAAAGCCGCCGCAAACGGATTCCCGGCCACGATTGGTGCGTGGTCCGCCTGGGCGTGCCGGGGCTGGTCGCGGGCTTCGAGATCGACACCCGTCATTTCACCGGCAACTACCCGCCCGGCGCCGAGATCGAGGTCTGCCGGAGCGTCGGGGCGATGCCGAATGATGAGGCGGGCTGGACCAGGGTCACGGATCGCCTTGCGCTGAACGGAGACGACCGAATCTACGTGCCGGTCGAGCATGAAGAGCCCGTCACCCATGTCCGCCTCAACATTTTCCCCGATGGCGGCGTCGCCCGGCTGCGCGTCTGGGGGCGGGTCGCCAAGGACTGGTCGAAGGTCGATCCCGAGACGCCGCTCGATCTGCTGGCCATGGAGAATGGCGGCCGCGGCATCATCGCCAATGACGAGCATTATGGCGCGGTCGAGAATCTCACCGCGCCCGGGCGGGGCGTGAACATGGGCGACGGCTGGGAGACACGGCGGCGACGCGAGCCTGGGCACGATTGGGCGGTGCTGGAGCTGGGCGCGCCAGGGCGAATCGAGGAGATCATCGTCGATACGGCCCATTTCAAAGGCAATTATCCGGACCGCTGCTTTCTCCAGGCATCGCCGGACGCGGCCGGATCGCCTGGGGAGATCGCGGCAGCGGCGGCAAGCTGGCCGCTACTGCTCCCCGAGGCGAAGCTGGAGGCGGATACGGTCCACGTCTTCCGGGACGGCATCGCCGATCTCGGCCCCGTTCGTTTCGTCCGGCTGAACATCGTCCCCGACGGCGGCGTCAGCCGGCTGCGGCTGATCGGGCGGGTGACGCGATGAGCGCTTTGTTCGAGCATTCGCCCTGGGTTGAGGACCGCGCCGATGCCCGCCCCTCGTGCGGCGACCGGCATGCCGATCTGATGGCCGTCGTTTATGATGCGGCGCCCGAGGAGCAGCTGGCCCTGATCCGCGCGCACCCCGAACTCGCCGGCAAGGCCGCGATCGACGGCAGCCTGACCGAAGCGAGCGCCGCCGAGCAGGCGGTTGCGGGGCTCGACCGACTGACCCCGCACGAATTCGATCGCTTTCACAAGCTCAACGCCGCTTATCGCGACAAATTCGGTTTTCCCTTCATCGTCTGCGTGCGGCTGACTGACAAAGCGGGCATTCTCGCCGCGATGGAACGTCGCCTCGGCAACGACCGCGAGACCGAGGTCGCCACCGCGCTGGAGCAGATCGGCGAGATCGTCCGGCTGAGACTGGAGGCGACGGCATGACCACATTCTCCACCCATGTTCTCGATACGATGCACGGCCGCCCGGCCGCGGGCATGGCGGTGGCGCTGAGCGGCACCGACGGCGAGCTCGCCCGGAGCACGACCAACGCCGACGGCCGTTGCCCCGAACTGGCGCAGGCGGGCCTTGCGCCGGGGCGCTATGCATTGCGCTTCGCCGTGGCCGATTACTTCCGGGGGACGGGCGTCGCCCTGCCCGAGCCGCCCTTCCTCGACGACGTGACCGTCGAATTCGGCATCGCCGCCGATGGCGGCCATTATCATGTGCCCCTGCTCGTCTCGCCTTTCGCTTATTCGACCTACCGGGGCAGCTAGGCGGTGGCCGTCGATCTCGGCGAATGGCTCAATCTGGCGCTTCGATGGCTGCATCTGGTGGCGGGCATCGCCTGGATCGGCTCTTCCTTCTATTTCGTCTGGCTCGACAATCACCTGAAGCAGCCGGCCGAGGGCGATGCCTCGGGCGAGCTCTGGTCGGTCCATGGCGGCGGCTTCTACCACAACCAAAAATATCAGGTCGCGCCGGCGAAGATGCCGGACGAACTGCACTGGTTCAAATGGGAGGCCTATTTCACCTGGCTCAGCGGCTTTTCGCTGCTCGTGCTGATCTACTATGTCGGCGCGACGAGCTTCCTGATCGATCCGGCCAAGGCGGCGCTGAGCCCGGCCCAGGGCATCGCCATCGGCCTCGCCTCGCTGGCGCTCGGCTGGCTCGTCTATGACGGCCTGTGCCGGTCGCCGCTCGGCGCGAGCAACCGGCTGCTCGGCCTGTTCTGGTTCGCCTGCCTGCTCTGGGCCGCCGCCCTGCTCGACAGCCTGTTCAGCGCGCGCGCCGCCTATCTTCACATCGGCGCGATCGTTGGCAGCGTGATGGTCGGCAATGTGTTCTTCATCATCATCCCCAACCAGCGCAAGGTCGTCGCCGATCTGATCGCCGGCCGTACGCCCGATCCCGCGCTCGGCGCCGCCGCCAAGCAGCGCTCGCTGCACAACAATTATATGACGCTGCCGGTGCTGTTCATCATGATCAGCCAGCACTATCCGATGACCTACGGCGCCCAGCGGCCCTGGCTGGCGCTCGCCTTGCTCGGGCTGACCGGCGTGGCCGTCCGCCATATCTTCAACCTGCGCGGGCGCGGGCAGCCGGCGGGCCGGGCCATCGTCCTGGCGGCGGTGCTCGCCGCGGCCAGCGTCACCTATGTCACGTGGGAGAAAAGCGGCGCCGCGCCGGGGCCAGCCGGAAACGTGACCTTCGCCGAAATCCAGCCGATCATCGCCACGCATTGCGCCGCCTGCCACAACGTGCCCGCGCCGCCGCGCGGGGTGGCGCTGGACAGCTGGGCGCATGTCGGCGCCGCTTCCGTCCGGATCAAGGCGGTGGCGGTCGATGCGCAGATCATGCCCCTGGGCAACCCGACCCATATGACGCCCGCCGAGCGGCAACTTCTCGGCGCCTGGATCGCCGCGGGAAGCCCGCGATGATCCGCTTCCTCCTCGATGGGCAGGTGATGGAGATCGCAGACCCCGATCCGGCCGGCACCGTGCTCGACCACCTGCGCTACACGCTCCGCCGCACCGGCACCAAGGAGGGTTGCGCCGAGGGCGATTGCGGCGCCTGCACGGTGCTGCTCGGCGAACTGGACGGCGCTGCGGTCATCTGGCGCGCCGTCAACGCCTGCATCCTCTTCCTGCCGATGCTCGACGGCAAGGCGCTGAAGACGGTCGAAAGCCTCGGCGGCGATCACCCGGTCCAGCGCGCCATGGCCGACGGCCACGGCTCGCAATGCGGCTTCTGCACGCCCGGCTTCGTGATGTCGCTCTACGGCCGCAGCGTCGGCGCGCTTGGGACCGAAGGCACGCCGGTCAAGGACGTCATCGCCGGCAATCTGTGCCGCTGCACCGGCTACGGCCCGATTATCGAGGCCGGGGAGGCCAACCCGCCCAAACCGGCCGACGACAGCGAGATCGCGGCTCTGCTTCGCACGATCATGCCGGCTTACGGCCATCCGGCCAATGCCGACGCGCTGGCCGGCCTGCTCCTCGCTCATCCGGAAACGCGGATCGTCGCCGGGGCCACCGATGTCGGGCTTTGGGTGACCAAGGGCCTCAAGGACCTCGGCCCGACCGTTTTCATCGGCGACATCGCCGAGCTGAGGCGGATCGAAGAGAGCGAGGATGCGCTCACGCTGGGCGCGGCGGTTCGCTATTCCGAGGCGAAGGACGGGCTCGCCCGCCTTCACCCCGATCTTGGCGAGCTGGTCCGCCGGATCGGGGGCCTGCAGGTCCGCAACGCGGGCACGATCGGCGGCAACATCGCCAACGGCTCCCCGATCGGCGACATGCCGCCAGCCTTGATCGCGCTTGGCGCCGAGCTGGTGCTGCGCAGGGGTAGCGAACGCCGCACCATCCCGCTCGAAGATTTCTTCCTCGCCTACGGCAAGCAGGACCGAAAGCCGGGCGAGTTCCTCGAGAGCGTCCGCATCCCGCGCCCCGCGTCCGGCACGCGCATTCGTATCGTCAAGCTCTCCAAGCGCTTCGACAGCGACATCTCCGCTTTGTGCGGTGCCTTCGCGCTGCGCATCGAGGGCGGCTCGGTCGTCGAGGCCCGGATCGCCTTCGGCGGCATGGCCGGCATTCCCGCCCGCGCCCGGGCTTGCGAGGCGGCGCTGACCGGCAAGCCCTGGTCCGCAGAAACGGTCGAAGCCGCCGCCGGGGCGCTGGCGCAGGATTATCGGCCGCTCAGCGACCTGCGCGGCTCGGCCGCCTATCGCCTCGCCGCCGCCGCCAATCTGGTGCGCGGCCTCCGGCTCGAACCCGAGCGCCTGTTCGATGTCTGACGCCGTCCGCCAGCCGCTGCGCCACGACAGCGCCGGGGGCCATGTCGCCGGCACGGCGCTGTATGTCGATGATCTGCCCGAGGCGCCCGGCACGCTCCACCTCGCCTTCGGCCTCGCCGCGGATGGCCATGCGGGGCTGGCCGGGCTCGATCTCACCCGGGTCCGTGCCGCCCCGGGCGTGGTCGCGGTCTTCACCGCCGAAGATATTCCGGGCGAGAACAATGTCGGCCCGGTCTTTCACGACGATCTGCTCTTCGCCGAGGACGAGATCCTTTATCCCGGCCAGCCTTTGTTCGTCGTCGCCGCGACGAGCACGCGCGCCGCACGCCTCGCCGCCCGGCTGGCGACGGTCGAAACCGAGCCCCGCCCCGCCCTCGTCACCATCGCCGAGGCACGGGGGGCGGAGTCCGAGCTCGAGCCGGCGCAGTTTATGGCGCGCGGCGACGCCGGGGCGGCGCTTGCCGCCGCCCCCCATCGCCTGCAAGGCACCGTCGAAATGGGCGGGCAGGAGCATTTCTATCTCGAAGGCCAGGCCGCGCTCGCCACGCCCGGCGAGGCTGGCCAGGTCCATGTCGTCAGCTCGACCCAGCACCCGAGCGAGGTCCAGCATCTGATCGCCGCCCTGCTCGGCCTTCACAGCGCCGACGTGACGGTCGAGGTCCGCCGGATGGGCGGCGCGTTCGGCGGCAAGGAGACGCAGGCGGCCGCTTATGCCGCCGCCTGCGCCCTGGTCGCGGCGAAGACCCATCGCCCGGCCAAGATTCGCGCCGACCGAGACGACGACATGGCGATGACCGGCAAGCGCCACGATTTCACCGCCGATTACGACGTGGGCTTTGACGGCCTGGGCCGGATCGAGGGGATCAGGATCGACCTCGCTTCGCGCTGCGGCGCCACCGTGGACCTCAGCCTCGCGATCAACAACCGGGCGATGTTCCACGCCGACAATTGCTATTATTTGCCCGCGGTCGAGTTCGTCTCGCACCGGCTGAAGACCCACACCGTCTCGAACACCGCTTTCCGGGGCTTCGGCGGGCCGCAGGGGATGATGGCGATCGAGCGGGTGATGGATGCGATCGCCGCTTCTCTCGGGCTGGATCCGCTGGCCGTGCGACAGGGCAATCTCTACGGCCCCGGCCGCGACGTGACTCCCTATCACATGCATGTCGAAGACAATGTCGCGCCGGAGCTCATCGCGGAGCTGGCGGAAAGCGCGGGTTACGAGACCCGGCGCGCGGCGGTCGCGGCGTTCAACGCGAGCCACCATGTCCTCAAAAAGGGCCTCGCGCTGACACCGGTCAAGTTCGGGATCAGCTTCACCACGACCCATCTCAACCAGGCCGGGGCGCTGGTCCTCGTCTATGCCGACGGCTCGATCCACCTCAATCATGGCGGCACCGAGATGGGCCAGGGGCTGATGATCAAGGTCGCCCAGGTGGTCGCCGACGTGTTCGGCGTGCCGATCGAGACGGTGAAGATCAGCGCGACGCGCACCGACAAGGTGCCCAACACCGCGGCCACCGCCCCTTCCACGGGCGCGGATTTGAACGGCAGGGCGGCCAGCATTGCCGCCGAAAAGATCAAGCGGCGCCTCGACGGCTTCGCGGCGACCGATCCGGGCTCGGCAGGCTGGAGTTTCTCCGAGCTCTGCCGCCGGGCTCATCTCGCCCGCATCCAGCTT
>DATINU010000003.1:0-5199 GCA_035473955.1 Allosphingosinicella sp. | reverse complement strand
CGAAGCGGCTGCGGTCGATGCTGAGGAAATCGGCATAGGAGGCGGTGAAGATCAAAGGCGAGGCGATGTCGCCTCTTGTGTGCAGGCCTGGGCTGTAGCGCTCCGCCCCGTCGAGCTCGGAGATGGTCGGCTGGCCGCGCTCGGCGCGCAGGCCGTCGAACGCGCCGATCAGCCCGGCCTTGTCGGCGTGGAAGCGCTGCAGATAGCCGAGTTCACCCTTGCCGTAGGTGCCCCGGCCCGGACAGATGACGAGGCTGACAAGCTTCTCAGCCACGAACCAGGTCCAGCGCCGCCGCGACGATCGAATCGCGGCTCGGCAGGGTCAGTGTGGCCGCCCGCCCCAGGGGAATGAAGCTGTCCTCGGCCGTGACCCGGGCGCAGGTCGTGTCCGGCGCCCGCTCCGTGAAGAGCGCCATCAGCGCCTCGCTCTGCGAGCCGGTCTTGCGGCATTCGTCGACGATCAGGATGCGCCCACATCCCCTGGTTGCCTCGATCAGGCCGTCTTCGTTGAGCGGCGCGAGCCAGCGGAGATCGATCACGCGCGATTTGAGGCCGTGCTCGCCGGCGAGGATCTTTTCCGCTTGGCGCGAGAGATAATAGCCGTTGCCGTAACTGACGATGGCGAGATCGATGCCGTCGCCGTGCACGCCCAATTCGCCGAGCCGGATCGGCCTGGCCTGGCCGGGCGCGGCGTAAGGCGCGGTCCAGAGCGCGTCGCCTTCGGCGTGCAGATCGCGGGTCATGTAGAGCGCGATCGGCTCCAAAAAGACGATCACGCGCTGCTCCTCGAGCGCGAGGCGAGCGCATTCGCGCAACATTTCGACCGCGTCGGCGCCGTTGCTCGGCACGGCGAGGATCAGCCCCGGGATGTCGCGGAAGATCGCCAGGCTGTTGTCGTTGTGGAAATGGCCGCCGAAGCCCTTCTGGTAGCCGAGCCCGGCGATCCGGACGATCATCGGATTGGTATATTGGCCGTCCGAGAAAAAGCTGAGCGTCGCCGCTTCGCCGCGCAGCTGATCCTCGGCATTGTGGACGTAGGCGAGGAACTGGATCTCGGTAATCGGCAGCAGGCCGTTATGCGCGGCGCCGATACCGAGCCCCAGGATGCTCTGCTCGTCGAGCAGGGTGTTGATCACCCGCGCGGGCCCGAAACGCTCGTGCAGCTTGGCGGTGACGTTGTAGACGCCGCCTTTCGGCCCGACATCCTCGCCGGCGACGATGACGTTCCTGTGCGCGAGCATCAGATCGGCCAGCGCCCATGAGAGCAAACGCGCCATATGTTGCGGCTTGTCCAGCATCGCGGCGTCGCGGGAGAAGACCGCGCTGCGCTCCTCGGATGAGGGCGTGTTGGCCGTGGCGTGGGGCCGCTTCGGCGGCACCAGGCTCTCCATCACCGCCGCGCTGGTGATCAGCTTGGGCCGGGCGATCGCCTGCTCGCCGATCCGGGCGAGCGTCGCCTCGGTCTCGTTATAGATGTCGAGGATCTCGTCCCCCGAGAGCAGGTCCTGCTCGATCATCAAGGCGGCGCTGTAGAGCAGGGGATCGCGCTCCGCGTCCGCCTCGACATCGGCCTTCGACATGTAAGCGGTCTGCACGTCCGATCCCGCATGGCCGTAGAGCCGCACGCAATCCATGTGCAGGAAGACCGGCCGCCGCTCGGTCCGGGCATAGCGCGCCGCTTCCGCCGCGCCGCGATAGGCGTCGGCCATGTCGAGCCCGCTGCAGTGGAAGTATTTGAGCGCGGGCCGGTCCTGGAAGCTCGCCTCGATCCAGCCGCGCGGCGTCTTCGTGGAAATGCCGATGCCATTGTCCTCGCAAAGGAAGACGAGCGGCATCGGCGTGCCTTGATAGGCGGCCCAGGCGGCGGTGTTGAACGCGCCCTGCGCGGTGGAATGGTTGGCCGAAGCGTCGCCGAAGCTGCAGAGCACGATCGAATCGCTGGCCAGCGGTGTGTCCTCGAGCTTCAGCATTTTCGCGATGCCGATGCTGAATGCAGCGCCGACCGCCTTGGGCAGGTGCGAGGCGATCGTGCTGGTCTGCGGCGGGATGTTCAGCGGCTTGGAGCCGATCACCTTGTGGCGGCCGCCGGAGATAGGGTCCTCGGCCGAGGCGGCGAAGCTCAGCAGCATGTCCCAGCACGGCGTCTGCCCGGGGAGCTGTTTGGCGCGGTGGATCTGGAAGGCGTTGGAGCGGTAGTGGAGGAAAGCCATGTCGTCGAGGCGGAGGGCCTCGGCAACAGCCGCATTGTTTTCGTGGCCCGAACTGCCGATCGTGTAGAAGCCTTCGCCGCGCGCCTGCAGCCGCCTCGAAAGCCGGTCCATCTGCCGGCTGACGCACTGGCTATAAAAGAGCTCGACCATGGTTTCGCGGGTGAGGCCGATCGCTTCCGGCGCGGTCGAGACCAGCCGCCGGGGCAGCTTTCCGCCGCCGGCCTTGGCCAGGAATTTCTCGTGAATGGCTTCCGCCGCGTCCATCGCGCGCCACTAGCGAGCTTGGCGGGGAGAGGGAAGCGAGGGCTCTACTGACACGATTGTAGGCTTGACGCGACGTTCGCGGAAACTAGGGGGAGGGGACCAGCGAGGGAGACCCGATCATGACCAAAAGCGAAATGGCCGCCCGCCTGAACGAAGCCAATGCCTTCGTGCCCGGCAAGAAGGTGAAGCTCGATTTCGGCAGCGACGAGGGCGTGGTCATGCTCGATGGCGTGGCGAGCCAGGTCACCGAGGATGACGGCGACGCCGACACCACGATCAAGGTCGCCTGGCAGGATTGGCAGGACATGTCGGATGGCAAGCTCGACGGTATGACCGCCTTCATGCAGGGCAAGCTCCGCGTCGAAGGCGATATGTCGAACGCCATGCAGCTTCAGGGTGTGCTGGCGAAGCTGCGGGGTTAGTTCCCGGCTGCGTTGCGCAGCGTCTCCATCTGCGAAAGCCATGCGGACCAGGCTTTGCGGCCCGCCGGCGTGAGCGCGAGCCGCGTTTGCGGCTTGCGGTTCACGAAGCTCTTCTCGACCGCGACATAGCCGGCATCCTCGAGCTTCCTGAGGTGCGCCGAAAGATTGCCGTCGGTGGCGCCGACCCGGTCGCGCAACTCCGAGAACAAGGCGGATTCGACCGCGGACAGATAGGCGACGACGCCGAGCCGAATGCGGCCGTGGATGACGTCGTCGATCGCATTATGGTCGAAGGGGCTGGCCTCGCCCATGCGCTCAGTCTCCCGCGGCCGGCTCCCTGCGCAGCAGCAGGAGTCCCGGCAGCATCACCGTGACGGCGGCGCCGGCGGCAGCGATCAGATAGCGGTTCGGATCGAGAATGAAAGCGGTGAACAGCCCGACCATCGCCGCCGCACCGTAGCCGGCGAGGACCACGATCCGCTCGCCGGCCAGCTTGCCGGTGACGATCAGCGCGCAAGCATAGACCGCGAAAGCGACCGGCACGATCCAGTCGAACACCTGATAGCCGACCTGCTGGGCGAGCAGCGCCACGCCGATCACCATCGAGACGATGGTGATCGCGCAGGCGGCCCAGACCGGGCGCGAGGCGAGGTTGCCGGCCGACCCGGCGCCCGCCTTCGGTGCCATCGAGCGGGCGAGCAACGCCTGGCCCGCCATGCCGAGCAATGCGAACGTCCCCCAGATGATCCCGTAGATGGAACCGCCGTCGCCGATCGAGCCGTTCACCGCGAGATGCTGCGCGGTCCAGCCACCGGCGACGAGGAGGCCCCACCAGGCCATGAAGCGGCCCCCGATCAGCGGCGCGCGGGCGCCGCTTTCGGCGAGCTGGCGGACATAGGCAAGGTCGTCGGAGGCGGCTTGGCTCATGGAAAGACTCCAAATAACTCTGAAATGCAAAGTAGGCGTATCTCGATCGTCCGTCAACCGGGCGCCGGTTGACCGGACTCGCGCCGTCCGCCTAAGCGCGGGAGGACCAAGGAGTGCGAGCGATGAAGAAAATCTACCCCGATGCGGCGGCGGCGCTGGATGGGCTGCTGTTCGACGGCATGACGATCTGCGCGGGGGGCTTCGGCCTGTGCGGGATCCCGGAACGGCTGATCGACGCGATCCAGGCCTCGGGGGTCAAGGGCCTCACCATCGCCTCGAACAATGCCGGGATCGACAATGAGGGGCTCGGCAAATTGCTCCGCTCGCGCCAGGTGAAGAAGATGATCTCCTCCTATGTCGGCGAGAACAAGGAGTTCGAGCGGCAATATCTGGCCGGCGAGCTCGAGGTCGAATTCTGTCCGCAAGGCACGCTGGCGGAGCGTTGCCGCGCGGGCGGGGCCGGCATTCCGGGCTTTTACACCAAGACCGGCGTCGGCACGCAGGTCGCGGACGGCAAGGAGGTCAAGACGTTCGACGGTCAGGACTACATCCTGGAGCGCGGCATCCGCGCCGATCTTTCGATCATCAAGGGCTGGAAGGCGGACGAGGCCGGCAACCTCCTCTTCCGCAAGACCGCGCGCAACTTCAACGCGCCGATGGCGACCGCGGGCAAGGTCTGCGTCGCCGAGGTCGAGGAGATCGTACCGGTCGGCAGCCTCGATCCGGACGCGGTCCACCTTCCCAGCATCTACGTGAAACGAATGCTCGTCGGCGCGCCCTACGACAAGAAGATCGAGTTTCGCCTGACCCGCGAGCGCGAGACGGCATGAGCCTGCGCTTCGCCCTGTTGACGGCAAGCCTGATGGGCTCCGCTGCGGCGCAGACGCCCGCGTCCGCGCCTCCGCCACCCGAGCCCCGCCTTCCCTCCGGCATGCAGTGGCTGTACGGCTCGGGCGAGGGCGGGGCGGCGAGCATTCAGGCCTATCATGCGTTTCGCGACTTCGTCATCGCGCGGGCCGAGCAGCGGCCGCAGGAGTCGGTCGTCCTCGCCGCCGATGCGACGCTCGATAGCCCCGACATGGTGCCGTGCGGCGATCTCCCGCTCGCGGTGGTGCTCGATGTCGACGAAACGGCGATCCAGAATCTCGGCTACGAATTTGACGAGGCCTCGAACGGGCGGAGCTACGATCAGGAGCGCTGGAACCGGTGGGAGCAAACCGGCGGCAACGCCGTGCTGCCGATGCCGGGCGCGGTGACCGCGCTGCAATCGATCCGCAATCACGGCGTCACCGTGGTCTTCAATTCGAACCGCCAGGCGGTCAATGACGACGAGACCCAGGCCGCGATCGAAGCGGCCGGGCTCGGCCCCGCCGTCC
>DATINU010000002.1:0-3001 GCA_035473955.1 Allosphingosinicella sp. | reverse complement strand
CCCGCCGCGGACATGGCCGAATGGACGGCATCGGACCCAGATATCGTGATCCCCTCCAGCCTGCTGCTGGTGCCGCCCGATGAGGGACTGGTCCGGCGCGGGCTGGACCACCGGGGCGTGGCGCAGGCGTTCAGCGTGGAGCCCGAGCTGGCCGGCATGGTGGCCGGCGACACGCCGATCCGGACGCTCGACGAAGCCGAATATGAGGTGGGGCTGGCGGCGGCGCTGGCCGAGCCGGTGATGAATCTCCGGCAGGGGGTCTTCGCCCGGCGACGCGGTTGGAAGCTCAACCGCGCGAGGCTGCGGCGAATCGCCTTGTTCGTCGCCGCGCTGGCGGTGCTGAGCCTGGTCCTGCAGATCGTGACGATCATGCGCTACACCTATGCCGCCGACCGGCTGGAGGCCGAGGCGGCGGCGCTGGGCAACCAAAGGGGCCCGGCGGCACGGCCCGCCTTCGGGGCGCTCGCGGCGATCCTGTTCGAAAGCGTGCGCGCGACGCCCAATGCCGAGCTCGGTCGGATCGAATACCGGCCCGACGGCGGGCTCGCGGCGACGCTCTATGTCGACAGCCCGGCGACGCTGACCGCC
This sequence comes from Allosphingosinicella sp., assembly GCA_035473955.1. Classification (GTDB taxonomy): domain Bacteria; phylum Pseudomonadota; class Alphaproteobacteria; order Sphingomonadales; family Sphingomonadaceae; genus Allosphingosinicella. The sequence continues at coordinate 2,413 of DATINU010000002.1, read as the reverse complement.
TTCCGCCAGCGCGCCGAAGCGAGCGGGCTGGCGACCGAGGGCGGGGCGCTCACCAATGCCGGCGGGCGTCCGTCGGCCGAACTGGTGCTGAGGCCGTCATGAGCGAATGGTGGCAGATCCGGAGCCCGCGCGAGCGATTGCTGCTGCAGGCGATGCTGGGGCTCGCCGCCTTCGTACTCGGCTGGCTGCTGGTGGTCCGCCCGCTCGGCGATGCGCTGGAGGCGGCCAAGGCCCGGCACGGCGCGGCGGTGGTCGCGCTGGCCGAAGCCAAGGCGCGGCAAGAGGCCGGACGGAGTGCGGGCGCCCCGCCGCCGCTGCCGATCGATTCGCTGATCGGAGCGAGCGCGAGCGAGGCGGGCTTCACCGGTGCCCGGATCACCGCCGCGGGGCCGGCGCGGGCGAGCGTCGCGATCGATTCGGCGCGCCCGCAGGCGCTGTTCGGCTGGGTGGCGGCGCTGGAGCGGCGGGGGCTGGCGGTGGAGCGGCTGCGGGCGCAGGCCAATGCGGACCGGACGCTGGCCGCCGAGGTAAGCTTCAGGGCGCGGGGGAGCTGATGCGGCTCCGCCTCCCCATGCGGCGCGCGGTGCTGGCGATCGCGCTTTTCGTCTTCGCGCTGGTCACGCTCGTGCCGATGCGCGCGGGGCTCGGCTGGTTCGATGCGGGCGGGCGCGGGCTCGCCGCGCGCGAGGCGGCGGGGACGCTCTGGCTGGGCGGACTCAAGGAGGCGCAGTTCGGCGGGGTGCCGCTTGGCGACATCAATGCGCGATTGAATTTCTGGCCTTTGCTCATCGGGCGCGCACGACTCTCGCTCTGGCGCGACGAGGCGCAGGGGCCGTTCCAGGGCGCGATTTCGGTCTCGCGGCACAGCTTCGGGATCGAGGATGCGACCGGCGAGCTGCGCGCCGCCGGCCTGTTCGCGCCGCTGCCGCACGCCTCGCTGACGCTGGAGGATGTCAGCGTCCGCTTTTCGGGCGGGCTGTGCGAAAGCGCCTCGGGCCAGGTCCGCGCCAATCTGTCGGGCGCATTGGGCGGGGTGACGCTGCCGTCTGGTCTGCGCGGCGAAGTGCGCTGCGCGGACGGGGCGGTGCTGCTCGCGCTCGCCGGGCAATCGGCGATGGAGCGGGTCAATATCCGCATCGGAGCGGACGGGCGCTACCGGATCGACCTTGCCGTGCGCGCCGACGATCCCGCCGCCGTCCAGCGCCTGCTCGGCGCCGGCTTCACGGCCGGGCCGGGCGGCTATGTGCGGCGACTCGACGGCTCCTTCTGACCAGCCGAGCAACTTCTCCGGGCGGGGCGCGGTTCTAACGCCATACGTCACCCCGCCGCGCGGGGCGGGAGCCTGTGGGGGCTGAGACGGAGACCGAGATGAAGCTCTATACCCTCGCCGCCGCGGCGCTGCTGCTCGCCGGCGGCTCGGCGCTCGCCTATGCGCCCGAGACCGGCAAGACCGACCTCAAGGAGATCGCCGGCCAGGGCGCCGAACTGGCGGCCTTCAAGGCGGAGGACAATGCGGCCAAGGCCATCGAGGCCGCCTTCGTCCCCGACGCCAAGCCGCTCGTCATTCCCGCCGCGGCGGTGACCTGGGAGAAGGCCCAGCCCACCCTCGCCGCCGGCGATCCGGACCTCGACCTCGCCGAAACCTCGATCGACGACAGCGTGCCGGCCGAGCCCGTCATTTCCGACCCCGCGGATACGCAGCCGGCGGTCGGCGGGCCGTTCGAGGAAGTGGCCTCGGCCGAGCTGGCGCCCCGCGCCGCGAGCCAGAATTATCCGGCCTGCCGCCCGGGCCCCGGCGACGACAATTGCATCCAGCTCTACGAGCCTGGCGTGCAAACCGCGCTCGCCTCCTGGACCGCGCCGACGGGAGGCCTTTCCGACGGCACCCAGGTCGCGATGGGCGGCCCGGAGGAGCCTGTCGCGGACGAGGTCGATTCGGCCGAGGCCGAGCGGCTGGCGATGAACGGCGACGGCCTGGTCGACGAGGCGATGGGCGAGACGCAGGACGTCGAAGAAGTCTGACCGTTCCAAGCGTCATTGCGAAGAGCGAAACGACGAAGCAATCCAGGCGGCACGTTTGTCTGGATTGCTTCGCTGCGCTCGCAATGACGCCGTGATTACTCCGCTTTGGGAGAAGGCTCCGCCTGCGTGGGGCCTCCCCCTTCGGCCAGCCAGGTCCTGAGCTTGGCGATCGTCCGCTCCAGCCCGGCGATGGTCGCCTCGACCTCGGCGCGGTCGTTGTCGGCGGTGGCGATGTCGGAGAGCCACCAGGTTTCCGAAAGCCATTCGAGGCCATCGTCGCGGTCGGCGACCGAAATGCCGAGAAACGCCTCCTCGGCCTCCACCCACTCGGCGCCCTCGGCTCGAGTCGTGTGGAGGCGGACGCGCGCATTGTCCTGAAAATCGCCCGCGC
>DATINU010000001.1:0-1725 GCA_035473955.1 Allosphingosinicella sp. | reverse complement strand
TCCAGCTCGGCCCCGGCCAACGTCCGCTGCCTGAGCTCGACCATATCCGCCAGCCCCATGCCGTAGGCGCTGAGCACCCCGGCGAGCGGATGGATCATGACCGTCCCGATCCCGAGCGCGTCGGCGACCATGCAGGCATGCTGCCCGCCCGCGCCGCCGAAACATTGCAGCACGTAGCGGGTCACGTCGTGGCCGCGTGCGATCGAGACCTGCTTGATCGCGTTCGCCATATTGTCGACGGCGATGCGCACGAAACCCTCCGCCACTGCCTTCGCGCCCATACCGGCTTGTGCGCCGATCTCCTCGCACAGCGCCAGCGACGCCGCCGCATCGATCGGCTGGTCGCCATCGGGGCCGAAGACGCGCGGAAAATGCTCGGCCCTGATCTTGCCGAGCACGACATTGCAATCGGTGATGGTGAGCGGCCCGCCGCGCCGGTAGCAGGCCGGCCCCGGCACCGCCCCGGCGCTGTCCGGGCCCACCCGGAAGCGCTGCCCGTCATAGGCGCAGACCGAGCCCCCGCCCGCCGCGACGGTATGGATTTCCAGCATCGGCGCCCGCACCCGGACCCCCGCCACCGCCCGCTCGCTGGTCCGCTCGTAGGTGCCCGCGAAATGCGAAACGTCGGTCGAGGTCCCGCCCATGTCGAAGCCGATGACGTGGTCGAAGCCGGCCTCCGCCGCCGTCCTCGCCATGCCGACGATCCCGCCCGCGGGCCCGGAGAGGATCGCGTCCTTGCCCCGGAAGGCGGCGGCATCGGTCAGCCCGCCATTCGATTGCATAAAGAATAGGCGCCCCTGCCCCCGCAGCCCCGCCACCACCTTTTCGACGTAACGCCGAAGCCCGGGCGAGAGATAGGCGTCGACCACCGCCGTATCGCCGCGCCCGATCAGCTTGATGAGGGGCTCGACCTCATGGCTCGCGGAGATTTGCGTGAAGCCGATCTCCCGCGCCATCGCCGCCAGCGCCGCTTCATGCGCCGTCCAGCGCCAGCCGTGCATCAACACGATCGCCAACGCGCGATGGCCTGCGTCGAACGCCGCCCGCAGCCCGGCCCGCGCCCGCGCCTCGTCGAGCGGCCGCAGCACCTCGCCCTCGGCCGTCACCCTTTCGTCCACCTCGACGACGTGACCGTAAAGAGGCTGGGGCAGCACGATCCGCCGCGCGAAGATATCGGGCCGCGCCTGATAGCCGATCCTGAGCGCGTCCCCGAGCCCGGCGGTGATCGCCAGCGCCACCTTTTCGCCCTTGCGCTCGAGCAAGGCGTTGGTGGCGACGGTCGTCCCCATCTTCACGGCATCGATCCTGCCGCCACCCGCCTCGGCGAGGATCGCCTCGATCCCCGCCACCGCCGCATCGGCGTAGCGCCCGGGATTTTCGGAGAGCAATTTGCGGACGATCAGCGCGCCCTCGGGAGAGCGTGCGACGATGTCGGTGAACGTGCCGCCCCGGTCTATCGAGAAGGTCCAGGCGGGCTCGTCCATCCGCTCCGCCTAGCAAAGCCGCCTTGACCCGGCCAGCCGCTTGGGACAGCGCAGGCCCCATGGAAGACGAAAGCGACATCCCGCCCGAAAAGCCCGCCGTGGCCCTCACTTCGGCCGACTATCATCAGGTCGCGCAGAAGCAGATCATGAACGCGGTCTTCGCGGCGCTGGCCGAAAGCAAGATGGAATGGCCGACCATCGCCCCGCTGCTCGACGCGGCGCGCGAGGTCTGCGCGGGCGA